>NZ_JAHLQZ010000458.1:0-272 GCF_018919505.1 Citrobacter sp. S55_ASV_140 | reverse complement strand
TCCCTCCTGTTGCAGAACTACTTCTGCCGCGACTCAAGCCAGACCAGCGCCAGCGTGGAGAACGCGCACATCAGCAGAATGCCGACCAGCCAAAACAGATACCACATTGTGCATTCCTCCCTAGTAAAGTTCGTGGTTGTGGCGGCGGATCGTTTCTACCTTGATTCGCCCCAGCATCTTGTAATAACTCCAGGCGGTATAAAGCAGCACTATCGGTAGAAAAATCAGCACAATAACCAACATGATACTGAGCGTCATCTGGCTGGAGGTAC
>NZ_JAHLQZ010000457.1:0-274 GCF_018919505.1 Citrobacter sp. S55_ASV_140 | reverse complement strand
GTTATCAGAATCTTTCTCATCAGCGCCAGACTCCTTTGGCATCGACGACATACTGCTGATGGACGTTGTCGCCATTGATAACTTTGAACTGACTATGATCGACCAGCATCACCAGCACATCTGCCGTTGCCAGCGCCTCGTCAAGCTGCGCCAGAGTACAAAGCCCGGTCAGTTTCTTCGGCAACTGGTGGATGTTAGGCTCAACAACCAGCGTTTCGCCGCTGTGCCACCGGGCGATCAGTTCAGCGATTTCCATTGCCGGACTTTCGCGCAG
>NZ_JAHLQZ010000456.1:0-280 GCF_018919505.1 Citrobacter sp. S55_ASV_140 | reverse complement strand
GGGCCAGAGCAGGCGGCTGTCCGCATCAAGCAACGCCGCCCCGTGCTGCAGTTTACTGACCGGCTACGCGGTGTAATTCAGGCTGACCCGCAACTTGCTGGCGAAGATTTTATTATTCACCGCCGCGACGGGCTGTTTGCCTATAACCTCGCGGTAGTGGTAGATGACCATTTCCAGGGCGTGACGGAAATTGTGCGCGGCGCCGATCTCATAGAACCGACGGTGCGGCAAATTTCGTTGTATCAGCAGTTTGGCTGGCAGGCGCCAGACTATATTCATC
>NZ_JAHLQZ010000455.1:0-298 GCF_018919505.1 Citrobacter sp. S55_ASV_140 | reverse complement strand
GCGGGGTGGAGCAGCCTGGTAGCTCGTCGGGCTCATAACCCGAAGGTCGTCGGTTCAAATCCGGCCCCCGCAACCAATCATATTTGCTGCAATATTTTTGCAAAGTAGTTCGAATCACAGCAAGGCGGCGACGCAGTGAATCCTTAGGGGCTTACTCCAGTAAGTGACTGAGGTGAACGAGGAAAGCCAACGCAGATGTGGTTTGAAATACGAAGCAAAAAGACGGACGCGGGGTGGAGCAGCCTGGTAGCTCGTCGGGCTCATAACCCGAAGGTCGTCGGTTCAAATCCGGCCCCCG
>NZ_JAHLQZ010000454.1:0-305 GCF_018919505.1 Citrobacter sp. S55_ASV_140 | reverse complement strand
CGGCAATACGGATCGCATCCGTCAACGTCGCCTTGTCCGATGCGCTCGTTTCGATATGCACATCCAAATTATATTTTTTGGCCTTTTCTTTAAAATCGTGTAACTGTCGATCGTTTAGTTTCTGCAGTGACTGGGATTCACCATCCTCAACATGTATTTTTACACCTTTTAATTTTTGCTGATATGCAATATCCAGAAGATCGCCAGGAAGGACTCTCTCATAGCGCATATTCAGATGAAAGGCATAAGCATGTAGGTACAGCGGTATATTTCTCGCGCGTTCAGCGAGAAGTTCATGGTTATAT
>NZ_JAHLQZ010000453.1:0-317 GCF_018919505.1 Citrobacter sp. S55_ASV_140 | reverse complement strand
CGTGGTTCTGCTCTGAAAGCGCTGGAAGGCGAAGCAGAGTGGGAAGCGAAAATCATCGAACTGGCTGGCTTCCTGGACTCTTACATCCCGGAACCAGAGCGTGCGATTGACAAGCCGTTCCTGCTGCCGATCGAAGACGTATTCTCCATCTCCGGTCGTGGTACCGTTGTTACCGGTCGTGTAGAGCGCGGTATCATCAAAGTTGGCGAAGAAGTTGAAATCGTTGGTATCAAAGACACCGCTAAGTCTACCTGTACTGGCGTTGAAATGTTCCGCAAACTGCTGGACGAAGGCCGTGCTGGTGAGAACGTTGGTGT
>NZ_JAHLQZ010000452.1:0-317 GCF_018919505.1 Citrobacter sp. S55_ASV_140 | reverse complement strand
CGTGGTTCTGCTCTGAAAGCGCTGGAAGGCGAAGCAGAGTGGGAAGCGAAAATCATCGAACTGGCTGGCTTCCTGGATTCTTACATCCCGGAACCAGAGCGTGCGATTGACAAGCCGTTCCTGCTGCCTATCGAAGACGTATTCTCCATCTCCGGTCGTGGTACCGTTGTTACCGGTCGTGTAGAACGCGGTATCATCAAAGTTGGCGAAGAAGTTGAAATCGTTGGTATCAAAGAGACTGCTAAGTCTACCTGTACTGGCGTTGAAATGTTCCGCAAACTGCTGGACGAAGGCCGTGCTGGTGAGAACGTTGGTGT
>NZ_JAHLQZ010000451.1:0-355 GCF_018919505.1 Citrobacter sp. S55_ASV_140 | reverse complement strand
AACGTATACTGTCCAAGGTGTTGAGTCTGAGCGCCATCGGCTATGGTTTTCGGTGTATCAATATGAACAATGTTGCCGCTGCGAAACGACTGCTGACCGTCATTGCCTGCCTCAGGTTCTACGCCATAGACCACACAGTCAGGGGAAAGATGCCTCGCTGCCAGTGCGGAACCGGAGAGCAGGCCGCCGCCACCCAGACATACGAAAAGGACGTCTAACGGTCCCACTTCCTCAATCAACTCTTTCGTTGCGGTGCCCTGGCCCGCAATAACGTGCGGATGATCGTAAGGAGGGATCAGCGTCAGCCCTTGTTTCTCAGCCAGGTCCTGACCAATTTTTTCTCTGTCTTCAGTAT
>NZ_JAHLQZ010000450.1:0-366 GCF_018919505.1 Citrobacter sp. S55_ASV_140 | reverse complement strand
TATCTGTTCTTATTACGGAGAACAGACACAGTGTGTCGTTTCAATTTTCAGCTTGATCCAGATTTTTAAAGAGCAAATATCTCAAACATGACTCGCAAGCCAGTTTTGAGATATCAGGGTACGCGTCTTTCACTCACGAACCAGCAAGTGGCGTCCCCTAGGGGATTCGAACCCCTGTTACCGCCGTGAAAGGGCGGTGTCCTGGGCCTCTAGACGAAGGGGACACTGAAGTCTCAATCGCAAGACGCCTTGCTATTCACTTTTCATCAGACAATCTGTGTGAGCACTACAAAGGTCGGTTCTTTAAGGTAAGGAGGTGATCCAACCGCAGGTTCCCCTACGGTTACCTTGTTACGACTTCACCCC
>NZ_JAHLQZ010000044.1:0-28888 GCF_018919505.1 Citrobacter sp. S55_ASV_140 | reverse complement strand
TCCAACACATGGTCGGCGCCAACGGCGCGCAGACGATTTTCGCCATCAATAAAGATAAAAATGCGCCGATCTTCCAGTATGCGGATTTTGGCATCGTTGGCGATGCGCTGAAGATCCTGCCTGCGCTGACGGCTGCCTTAGCGCGATAAATCATTTCGGGCAGGATGCGAAGGTATCCTGCCGCTGACAGGAGTACGTATGTCCGAAGATATCTTTGATGCCATCATCGTGGGTGCAGGTCTGGCCGGTTCGGTTGCGGCGCTGGTGCTTGCTCGCGAAGGTGCACAGGTGCTGGTTATCGAGCGCGGCAATTCTGCTGGCGCGAAGAATGTCACCGGTGGGCGTCTGTATGCGCATAGCCTGGAACGCATCATTCCCGGCTTTGCGGATCTGGCCCCCATTGAACGCATGATCACCCACGAAAAACTCGCCTTTATGACCGACAACGGGGCGATGACTATCGACTACTGCAATGGTGAAGAGGCCGCCGCGTCGCAGGTTTCTTATTCCGTCTTGCGCAGTAAATTTGACGCCTGGCTGATGGAGCAGGCTGAAGAGGCGGGGGCGCAACTGATCACCGGTATTCGCGTCGATAACGTCGTTCAGCGCGAGGGTAAAGTCGTGGGCGTGGAAGCCGATGGCGATATTCTGGAAGCCAAAGTCGTGATCCTCGCCGACGGGGTGAATTCTCTGCTGGCTGAAAAGCTGGGCATGGCCAAGCGTGTTGAAGCATCGCATGTTGCCGTCGGCGTGAAGGAACTGATCGAATTGCCGAAGTCGGTGATTGAAGATCGTTTCCAGCTACAGGGCAACGAAGGCGCCGCCTGTCTGTTTGCCGGGGCGCCAACCGATGGTCTGATGGGCGGTGGCTTCCTGTATACGAATGAAACAACACTTTCTCTGGGGCTGGTCTGCGGCCTTCATCATCTGAAAGATGCGAAAAAATCGGTCCCGCAAATGCTGGAAGATTTCAAACAGCATCCGGCAGTCGCTCCGCTGATCGCTGGTGGCAAGCTGGTGGAATATGCCGCGCACGTTGTACCCGAGGCGGGAATGAATATGCAGCCTGAACTGGTGGGCGATGGCGTACTGATTGCCGGAGACGCTGCCGGCATGTGTATGAACCTCGGTTTTACCATCCGTGGTATGGATCTCGCCATATCCGCAGGCGAAGCGGCGGCGAAGACGGTGCTTTCGGCGATGAAGCGCGACGATTTTAGCAAGCAGTCGCTGGGTGAATACCGTCAGCATCTGGACGAAGGTCCGATGCGCGATATGCGCATGTATCAGAAACTGCCGGCTTTTCTTGATAATCCCCGCATGTTTACCGCTTATCCCGAAATGGCGGTCAGTATCGCGCGCGACCTGTTCACCGTGGATGGCTCCGCTCCGGTGCCAATGCGTAAAAAAATCCTGCGCCATGCGAAGAAAGTGGGCTTCATCAACCTGATGAAAGATGGCCTGAAAGGAGTGACCGTATTATGACATCTCCCGTCAATGTGGACGTCAAACTGGGCGTCAATAAGTTCAATGTGGATGAAAATAGCCCACACATCATTCTCAAAGCCGATCCTGATAAACAGGCGCTGGAGGTGCTGATTAAGGCCTGTCCGGCGGGACTGTATAAAAAGCAGGACGACGGTAGCGTTCGTTTTGATTACGCCGGGTGCCTGGAGTGCGGAACGTGCCGGATCCTCGGCCTTGATACGGCGCTGGAGAAATGGGAATACCCACGCGGGACGTTTGGCGTGGAGTTCCGCTACGGCTAATAAGTACGAGGTTGTGCACCCGTAGGCCGGATAAGATGCGGTAGCATCGCCATCCGGCAATCATGTGGTGCCAATGCCGGATGGCGGCGTAAACGCCTTATCCGGCCTACAGATGACGCTTTGCCCGTGTTGAAACAGGACATCACCATGCAGCAGCCCAGGAACTTTGATGACATCAAATTTACCTCTATTCACCGCAGGATAATGCTATGGGGAAGCGGTGGGCCGTTTCTGGATGGTTATGTGCTGGTAATGATTGGCGTGGCGCTGGAACAACTCACGCCAGCATTGAAACTGGATGCTCAGTGGATTGGCTTGCTGGGTGCGGGCACGCTGGCCGGACTGTTTGTTGGTACGTCGTTGTTTGGCTACATTTCCGATAAGGTCGGGCGGCGAAAAATGTTTATTATCGATATCATCGCCATTGGCGTGATATCGGCAGCGACCATGTTCGTTACCTCGCCCGTTGAACTCCTGGTGATGCGTGTGTTGATCGGCATTGTGATTGGCGCCGATTACCCGATCGCCACCTCGATGATTACCGAATTTTCCAATACCCGCCAGCGTGCTTTCTCTATCGGTTTTATCGCGGCTATGTGGTATGTCGGCGCAACCTGTGCCGATCTGGTCGGTTACTGTTTGTATGATGTTGAGGGCGGATGGCGCTGGATGCTAGGTAGCGCGGTGATCCCCTGTATTTTGATCCTGATTGGACGCTTCGACCTGCCTGAATCGCCGCGCTGGCTGCTGCGTAAGGGGCGGGTGAAAGAGTGCGAGGCGATGATGATCAAGCTGTTCGGCGAACCGGTGGTGTTCGATGAAGAAGCGCCGCAGGAGACGCGTTTTCTCCAGCTGTTTAATCGTCGTCATTTCCCGTTTGTGCTGTTTGTTGCCGCCATCTGGACCTGTCAGGTGATCCCGATGTTCGCCATCTATACCTTTGGCCCGCAGATTGTTGGGCTACTGGGACTGGGTGCCGGGAAAAGCGCCGCGTTGGGCAACGTGGTGATTAGCTTGTGCTTTATGCTGGGGTGTATTCCGCCGATGTTTTGGCTCAATAGCGCGGGGCGGCGACCGCTGTTGATTGGCTGCTTTATTATGATGACGCTGGCGCTGGCCGTACTGGGGTTAATTCCTGATATGGGGGCGTGGCTGGTGGTGCTGGCCTTTGCCGTATACGCATTTTTCTCTGGTGGTCCGGGGAATCTGCAGTGGCTATATCCCAACGAACTGTTTCCTACCGATATTCGCGCGTCTGCCGTCGGGGTGATTATGTCGTTAAGCCGCATCGGGACCATTGTTTCCACCTGGGCGCTACCGGTGTTCATTAGCAAATACGGCATCAGTAATGTCATGCTGATGGGGGCAGGAATTTCGCTGATTGGCCTTCTCGTGTCCATTGCTTTTGCACCAGAAACACGCGGCCTGACGTTGTCTCAAACCAGTCAGATGACGATTCGCAGTAAGCCCGTGACCAGGGCAGGTTATTAGGAGTGTTCTGTATTTTCCCTGTAACTCAGTCAGTTAGCCTACAGTTAATCTATATTTCACTGAAAACGACTGAAAAGCAGGGAGAACACCATGCAAAAACATATCCTGATCACCTCTATTTTTACCGCAGCAGCACTGTTTACCGTCGCCGGTTGTTCCTCAAACCAGGCGGTGAAAACCACCGACGGCAAAACCATCGTTACCGACGGCAAACCGCAAGTGGATGATGATACTGGCCTGGTGTCATATAAAAATGCGCAAACAGGTAAGACGGAGCAGATTAACCGCGACCAGGTTAAAGATATGAGTGAGCTGGACAACTAACTCAGATTTTTCCATTTATCTACTCAATAATATTGACTGTTAGCCTGTGGATTAACTGACTAAACTCACTGTTATTACAATAATGCAGTGACACAGGCTAATCATGATTCTCATCATTTATGCGCATCCCTATCCGCAGCATTCGCATGCGAATAAGCGGATGCTTGATCAGGCAAGGACGCTGGAGGGCGTGGAGATCCGCTCGCTCTACCAGCTCTACCCCGATTTCAATATCGATATTGCCGCTGAACAGGATGCGTTGGCACGCGCTGATTTAATTATCTGGCAGCATCCTATGCAGTGGTATAGCACGCCTCCGTTACTCAAATTGTGGATGGATAAAGTCCTCTCTCACGGCTGGGCCTATGGCCATGGCGGAACAGCGCTGCACGGTAAACATCTGCTGTGGGCTGTGACGACCGGCGGCGGTGAAAACCACTTTGATATCGGCTCCCATCCTGGCTTTGATGTACTTTCTCAGCCCCTACAGGCAACGGCGTTATATTGCGGCCTCAAATGGCTGCCGCCGTTTGCGATGCACTGTACGTTTATTTGTGATGATGAAACGCTGCAGGCGCAGGCGCGCCACTATAAGCAGCGTCTGCTGGAGTGGCAGGAGGTGCATCATGGATAGTCATACGCTGATACAGGCGCTGATTTACCTCGGTTCGGCGGCGCTGATTGTCCCCATCGCCGTACGGCTGGGCTTAGGGTCAGTGCTGGGCTATCTCATCGCCGGGTGCATCATCGGTCCTTGGGGATTGAGGCTGGTGACAGATGCCGAATCAATCCTCCATTTTGCCGAGATCGGCGTGGTATTGATGCTGTTTGTCATCGGCCTGGAACTGGATCCGCAACGTTTGTGGAAGCTGCGAGCCTCGGTGTTTGGCGGTGGTGCATTACAAATGGTGGTTTGCGGGGGGCTGATCGGTCTGTTCTGTATGTTCCTCGGCCTGCGCTGGCAGGTAGCGGAACTGATCGGCATGACGCTGGCGCTTTCCTCAACGGCCATCGCTATGCAGGCGATGAATGAACGTAACCTGATGGTGTCGCAACTCGGACGCAGCACATTTGCCGTGCTGCTGTTCCAGGATATCGCCGCTATTCCACTGGTCGCGATGATCCCATTACTCGCGGCGAGCGGCGCATCGACAACGCTTGGGGCGTTTGCGCTCTCTGCGCTTAAGGTGGCGGGGGCACTGGTGCTGGTGGTGCTGTTAGGTCGCTATGTGACGCGTCCAGCGTTACGTTTTGTTGCCCGTTCAGGCCTGCGGGAAGTGTTTAGCGCCGTCGCGCTATTCCTCGTTTTTGGCTTCGGTCTGCTGTTGGAAGAGGTCGGACTGTCGATGGCTATGGGGGCGTTCCTGGCCGGTGTGCTGCTGGCCAGTTCTGAGTATCGCCACGCGCTGGAAAGCGATATTGAACCGTTCAAAGGACTGTTGCTGGGACTGTTCTTCATCGGCGTGGGGATGTCTATCGATTTTGGCACGCTGGTAGATAACCCATTACGCATCGTTATTCTGCTGGTCGGTTTCCTGGTTATCAAAACCGTCATGCTGTGGCTGATAGCGAAACCGTTGCAGGTGCCGAATAAGCAACGTCGCTGGTTTGCCGTATTATTAGGGCAGGGCAGTGAATTTGCCTTCGTGGTGTTTGGCGCGGCGCAAATGGCAGACGTGCTTGATCCTGATTGGGCGAAATCGCTGACCCTGGCTGTCGCGTTGTCGATGGCGGCGACGCCGATTTTACTGGTGATTTTGACACGACTGGAAAAATCAGCGACCGGTGAAGAGCGGGAAGCGGATGAAATCGATGAAGAACAACCGCGAGTGATCATCGCCGGGTTTGGGCGATTTGGTCAGATTACCGGGCGTTTGCTGTTGTCGAGCGGCGTCAAAATGGTGGTTCTTGATCATGACCCGGACCATATCGAAACGCTACGTAAATTCGGCATGAAGGTTTTCTATGGCGATGCGACCCGGATGGATCTGCTGGAGTCTGCAGGGGCGGCTAAAGCTGAAGTCATTATTAACGCCATTGACGATCCGCAAACCAGCCTGCAATTAACCGAAATGGTGAAGGAGCATTTCCCTCATCTGCAAATTATTGCCCGCGCGCGCGATGTGGATCATTACATTCGCCTGCGCCAGGCAGGGGTGGAAATGCCGGAACGTGAAACCTTTGAAGGCGCGCTGAAGACCGGGCGTCTGGCGCTGGAAGGTCTTGGGCTTGGTCGCTATGAAGCGCGTGAGCGGGCCGACGTATTCCGCCGCTTCAATATGCTCATGGTTGAGGAGATGGTGAAAGGGGAAAATGACGCGATTTCCCGCGCAGCGGTTTATAAACGCACCAGCGCAATGCTGAGTGAAATTATTGCGGAAGATCGCCAACACTTATCGTTAATTCAACGCCATGGCTGGCAAGGCACGGATGAAGGTAAACATACGGGCGACGTCGCCGATGAGCCGGAAGTGAAACCGTCAGCATAGAGTAAAAAATGTGATGTTCTGCAAACTTTACTGCTAATTGGCTGTTTTTGAACTACTGTAATGCTGGCGTACCACCTTAAATAGGTCGGTTCGCCAGCAGAACGGAAAATTTTCATGCTCATCCTCTTTCCGCCAGTCGACGAAAGATTGCGCTTTCCGTATAGTGGCGACAATTTTTTTGTATCCGGGAAACATTCAATGATCAGTCTGATTGCGGCGTTAGCGGTAGATCGCGTCATCGGTATGGAAAACGCCATGCCATGGAACCTACCTGCCGATCTCGCCTGGTTTAAACGTAATACCTTAAACAAGCCGGTTGTCATGGGACGCCATACCTGGGAATCCATCGGGCGACCGTTGCCAGGGCGTAAAAATATTGTCATCAGCAGCAAGCCAGGCACCGACGATCGCGTGCAGTGGGTGAAGTCTGTTGATGAAGCAATAGCGGCCTGCGGCGATGAACCTGAAATTATGGTGATTGGCGGTGGACGCGTGTATGAGCAGTTCCTGCCGAAAGCGCAAAAACTGTATCTGACACACATTGATGCGGAAGTTGAAGGGGATACGCATTTCCCGGACTACGAACCGGACGACTGGGAATCGGTGTTTAGCGAATTTCACGATGCCGACGCACAAAACTCCCACAGCTACTGCTTCGAGATTCTGGAACGTCGTTAATACCGTAAGCGCCGGATGGCGGCGAAACGCCTTTTCATCCAACTAATGTAGGCCGGATAAGGTGCGAGCACCGCATCCGGCAAACGACTATCAGGCGTTGACCGCCTCGCCGGGATCCAGATTCAGATGGCGATTTGATGGCTGTACAAAGTACCGTTTGTCTTCCCAGCGCAGACAGGTGAGGTCTCCCCCCCAGCAACATCCCGTATCCAGCGCGTAGATACCTTCAGGCGTGCCTTTCCCCTCCAGCGATGCCCAGTGCCCGAAAGCAATGCTATAGGCTTCACTGACCGGTCCAGGAATGGCAAACCAGGGCTTCAGTGGGGCTGGCGCATCTTCTGGCGACTCTTTGCTGTACATATCCAACTGACCGTTGGGGAAGCAGTAGCGCATGCGGGTAAATGCGTTGGTAATAAAACGCAGGCGCGCCAGTCCCGTGAGTTCCGGTGTCCAGTTGTTTGGCATGTCGCCATACATGGCGTCGAGGAAGAAGGGATAAGAGTCGCTCGACAATACGGCTTCAACATCGCGGGCGCAATTCCTCGCTGTCTGCAGATCCCATTGTGGGGTAATACCGGCATGCGCCATCACCAGCTTCTTCTCTTCATCAATCTGCAAGAGCGGCTGGCGGCGTAACCAATTAAGCAACTCATCCGCGTCCGGTGCTTCGAGCAGCGGTGTGAGCCGGTCTTTCGGTTTGTTACGACTGATACCGGCAAATACGGCCAGCAGGTGCAAATCGTGATTGCCAAGGACTAACCGCACGCTATCGCCCAGCGATTTCACGTAGCGTAAAACGTCCAGAGAGCCCGGCCCACGCGCGACCAGATCGCCAGTGAGCCATAGGGTGTCTTGTTCGGGGTTGAAGTCTACCTGGTGCAGCAAGGCGATCAGTTCATCGTAACAACCGTGAACGTCGCCAATAAGGTATGTCGCCATAGTTATTGTTTTAGTGAATGAGTGTTGGAACGGCGAGCCGAAACACGGGAATGTCGATGGTAAAGGCGATGCCTTGTTCATCGATCATTTCGTAATGACCCTGCATGGTGCCCAGCGGTGTTTCAATTACCGCTCCGCTGGTGTACTGATACTCTTCGCCAGGTGCGATGTGGGGCTGAACGCCAACCACACCTTCGCCCTGAACTTCGGTTTCGCGGCCATGACCATTAGTGATCAACCAATAACGCCCCAACAGTTGCACAGGCGCTCGCCCCAAATTGCGGATAGTCACGGTATAAGCAAAAACGTAACGTTCATCATCAGGTGAGGATTGCGCCTCAATGTAGACGCTTTGTACCTGAATGCACACTCGGGGCGAATTGATCATCTTTAACTCTCCTTCGATGGCGCGTTTTCTGACAGATAGTTAGCCATCCGGCAGTATTGCGCGACAGAGATATTTTCCGCTCGCATCGCCGGATCAATACCCAGCTCGGTCAGGACCTCAACGCTAAACAGGTTGCCGAGGCTGTTACGTACCGTTTTACGGCGCTGATTAAACGCTTCGGTGGTAATACGGCTCAGCACGCGGACATCTTTAACCGGATACGGCATCGTCGCATGAGGAACCAGACGCACAACGGCGGAATCGACTTTAGGCGCAGGCGTGAATGCGGATGGCGGTACTTCGAGTACCGGGATCACATTGCAATAATATTGCGCCATGACGCTTAATCGACCATACGCTTTACTGTTTGGCCCTGCAACCAGACGATTGACCACCTCTTTTTGCAACATGAAATGCATGTCGGCAATGGCATCAGTATAGGTAAAAAGATGGAACATCAGCGGCGTGGAGATGTTGTACGGCAGGTTGCCGAAAACGCGCAGCGGCTGGCCCATCGTTTGTGCGAGTTCGCCGAAGTTCATCGTCATGGCATCTTGCTGATAAATCGTCAGCTTTGGCCCTAAAAACGGGTGAGTTTGCAGGCGCGCGGCAAGGTCCCGGTCCAGTTCAATAACCGTGAGCTTGTCCAGACGTTCGCCTACTGGCTCTGTCAATGCTGCCAGGCCCGGGCCGATTTCGACCATTGCCTGACCCTTCTGCGGATTGATAGCAGAGACAATACTTTCGATCACAAACTGATCGTTAAGGAAGTTTTGCCCGAAACGTTTACGGGCTAAGTGGCCCTGATGGACTCGATTATTCATTAGTATTAACAATCATTTTGATGGCGAGATTAAGCGCCGTAATAAAACTGCCGACATCTGCTTGCCCACGACCCGCAAGTTCAAGCGCGGTGCCGTGATCGACAGATGTGCGAATAAAGGGCAGGCCCAGCGTGATATTCACCCCGCGACCAAATCCCTGGTATTTTAGCACGGGGAGGCCCTGATCGTGGTACATTGCCAATACGGCATCCGCGTGGTCGAGATATTTGGGCTGAAACAGCGTATCTGCTGGCAGTGGGCCGTTTAGTTTCATCCCCTGCGTACGCAGTGCATCGAGGACCGGAATGATGGTGTCTATCTCTTCCGTCCCCATATGACCGCCTTCACCAGCATGCGGGTTAAGACCGCACACCAGAATATGCGGATCGGCAATGCCAAATTTGGTGCGCAAATCATGATGCAGAATGCCGATCACTTCCTGCAACAGGGCGGGCGTAATGGCGTCGGCAACGGCTCTGAGCGGCAAATGCGTGGTGGCCAGCGCCACGCGCAGCTCCTCCGTCGCCAGCATCATCACCACTTTCTTTGCCTGTGAGCGCTCTTC
Source organism: Citrobacter sp. S55_ASV_140 (assembly GCF_018919505.1). NCBI lineage: Bacteria > Pseudomonadati > Pseudomonadota > Gammaproteobacteria > Enterobacterales > Enterobacteriaceae > Citrobacter > Citrobacter sp. S55_ASV_140. The sequence goes on along the minus strand of NZ_JAHLQZ010000044.1, from coordinate 19,421 downwards.
AAAAAACTCGGTATGCCCGGTAAACGGCACGCCAGCGTCATTGATTACGCCCTTGTGGACCGGACCGGTAATCAGCGCCGCAAATTCACCTTGCAGACAACCATCACAGGCGCGAGCCAGCGTATCCACGACATATTGCCCATTTTCTACCGCCAACTGACCTGCGACTACAGGCGCTCGTAGCGCAATCGGTAACAGCGTCAACGTACCTGCTGATTGCGGTCTGGCTGGAGTATCTGAAGAGTAGGGGAGGAGTGAAAGCGGTAAACCGAGCATCGCTGCCCGGTCACTGAGTAGAGCGGCATCCGCACAGACGACGAGTTCTACGGGCCACTCACGCTGTGCGAGCTGAACCATGAGGTCTGGGCCAATCCCGGCGGGTTCGCCGGGAGTGATGACAACGCGTTGAATACGAGTCATTAGTTGCTCAGAATTTTAACGTATGCACTGGCGCGCTGTTCCTGCATCCAGGTCGCTGCTTCTTCCGAGAATTTACGGTTCATCAGCATACGGTAGGCACGGTCTTTCTGCGCTGCGTCAGTTTTATCCACATTACGCGTGTCCAGCAGTTCGATCAGATGCCAACCGAAAGAGGAATGCACCGGGGCGCTCATCTGGCCTTTGTTAAGTTTGGTCAGCGCATCGCGGAAAGCAGGATCGAAAATATCCGCTGCAGCCCAGCCCAGATCGCCGCCCTGGTTGGCAGAACCGGGATCCTGAGAAAACTCTTTTGCTGCTGCCGCGAAGGTGGTTTTACCACTCTTAATATCTGCCGCGATTTGTTCCAGCTTCAGACGCGCTTGTTGATCGGTCATGATCGGCGATGGCTTCAGCAGAATATGGCGGGCGTGCACTTCAGTCACGGAGATGCTCTGGCTTTGACCACGCATGTCGTTGACTTTCAGGATGTGGAAACCCACGCCTGAACGAATAGGGCCGATGATATCGCCTTTCTTCGCGGTGCTTAACGCCTGAGCAAAGATGCCCGGCAGTTCCTGAATACGTCCCCAACCCATCTGGCCACCTTTCAGCGCCTGCTGATCTGCGGAGTAAGTGATGGCCAGTTTGCCGAAATCGCTACCGTTACGCGCTTCATCAACAACAGAGCGTGCCTGGCTTTCAGCCGCGTTTACCTGCTCTGACGTTGGGTTTTCCGGTAATGGGATCAGAATGTGGCTCAGGTTCAGCTCGGTGCTGGCATCGTTTTGGTTGCCAACCTGCTGCGCCAGGGCATCCACTTCCTGCGGCAAAATGGTGACGCGACGGCGAACTTCGTTGTTACGTACTTCGGAGATGGTCATCTCTTTGCGGATCTGGCTCCGATAGGTCGAATAGCTCAAGCCATCCTGTGCCAGACGGCTGCGCATCTGATCCAGCGTCATGTTGTTCTGCTTGGCGATGTTGGCGATAGCCTGATCCAACTGCTCGTCAGAAATTTTCACCCCCATCTTCTGACCCATCTGCAGGATGATTTGATCCATGATCAAACGTTCCAGGATCTGATGACGCAGCGTGGCGTCGTCTGGTAACTGCTGACCAGCCTGACCCGCATTAAGTTTTACTGACTGCATTAAGCCATCGACGTCGCTTTCCAGAACGACGCCGTTATTGACGACGGCTGCGACTTTATCGACTACCTGTGGGGCAGCGAAACTGGTATTCGCGATCATGGCGATACCGAGAAGCAGCGTTTTCCAGTTCTTCATACTTTTTCCATTTCAATTAACCGCAATGCGGATTACGTGTAAATTAATCAGATCACAAAGAGCTTTGATACGGCAAAATGTTCGAACGCAACATTTGGTTGGTGCCGAGACCGTAGTTGGAGCTCAGGCCGCGGAGTTCGATATTAAAGCCGATCGTGTTGTCATAAACTGCGTGTTTCTGGGTGTCATCCCAACCGTTCAGCTTACGTTCGTAGCCGAAGCGAATGGCGTAACAGCAGGAGTTGTACTGTAAGCCCAGCATGGAGTCTGCTTCTTTGTTCACGTTGGTATCGAAGTAGTAAGCACCGACAATCGACCAGCGATCGGCGATCGGGAAGCTTGCCACTGCGCCCACCTGCGAAATCCCGTTCTTATACTGATCGGCCGTCGAGTAGTAAGAAGGCAGGGTTGCCTGGATATACTCTGAACTGGCATAACGGTAGTTCAACTGCAGCATACGGTTTTCGTCGCGGCGGTATTCGATACTGCTGCTGCTGGTGGCGATGCTATCCAGACGCGTGTCGTACTGAATCCCACTACGCAAACCCCAGCGATCGGAGATGCGCCAGTAGGTGTCTCCCGCCCAGACCAGCGAACCCGTTTTGTCGTCATTCTCCCATTTAATGTTGTCATCGCCAGTGCGAGACTCAGTGAAATAGTAGATTTGACCCACAGAAATATTAAAACGTTCAACGGCCGCGTCATCATAAACGCGAGATGTGACCCCGGTCGTTACCTGGTTAGCGGAAGCAATACGGTCCAGACCGCCATAAGTACGGTCGCGGAACAGGCCGCTGTAGTCAGATTGCAGCAGGGACGAGTCATAGTTATAGATATGGCTTTGGTCGCGATACGGGACGTACAGGTACTGGGCGCGCGGCTCCAGCGTCTGGGTATATCCCGGCGCCAGCATTTGCATATCACGCTCGAATACCATCTTGCCGTCAACTTTAAACTGCGGCATGACGCGGTTGGCGGAATCATCCAGCTTGGTGGCGTTATTGGTGTTGTACCAATCCAGATTGGTCTGCTGATAGTGCGTAGCCAGCAGTTTCGCTTCGGTATTGATACTGCCCCAGTTATTCGACAACGGCAGGTTGATGGTCGGTTCAAGGTGAACACGCGTTGCTTCTGGCATGTTGTCATTGGTATTAACGAAATGGACCGCCTGGCCATAAATACGGGTATCAAACGGACCGACGTCATTCTGGTAATAGTTGACGTCTAACTGCGGCTGCGCAGAGTAACTGTTACTGTTTGCGGAATCGAAGACCTGGAACTGCTTGGTCGAAACCGTGGCGTCAAAGTTCTGTACCGCATAGCCGACGCTGAATTTCTGCGTGGCGTAGCCGTCGGTACTGGAGCCGTATTTGTTATCAAAATCATTAAAGTAACTGGTATCGCTGACCTTGGTGTAGTCGATGTTGAAACGCCACACCTGGTCCATGACGCCTGAGTGCTGCCAGTAGAACAGCCAGCGGCGTGAGTTGCTGTCCTTCGGATTATCATCCTCGTACACTTTATCGGAGTTCAGATAGTCAAACTCCATCAGGCCAGCGCCCGCCTGGGTGAGGTAGCGGAATTCGTTCTCCCACATGATGCCGCCACGACGGTGCATATAATGCGGCGTGATGGTGGCGTCCATATTGGGCGCAATGTTCCAGTAGTACGGGAGGTAGAACTCAAAATAGTTATTAGTAGAGTATTTTGCGTTCGGGATCAGGAAACCGGAACGGCGCTTATCGCCGACGGGCAACTGTAAATAGGGGCTGTAAAAGACCGGAACCGGACCCAGTTTAAACCGGGCGTTCCAGATTTCCGCGACCTGTTCTTCACGATCGTGGATGACTTCGCTACCGACGACGCTCCAGGTATCGGAACCGGGCAGACAGGAGGTAAAGCTACCGTTTTCCAGAATAGTATAACGGTTTTCCCCACGCTGTTTCATCAGGTCGGCTTTCCCGCGTCCCTGACGACCTACCATCTGGTAATCCCCCTCCCAGATGTTGGTATCTTTGGTATTCAGATTAGACCAGCCCTTCGGTCCCTTCAGAATCACCTGATTGTCATCGTAGTGGACATTACCCAACGCATCGACGGTTCGTACTGGCTCCGGCTGACCTTCTGCCTGCTTCTGGTGAAGCTGAACTTCGTCGGCCTGCAGGCGGCTATTACCCTGCGCAATATCCACGTTGCCGGTAAACACCGCGTCATCCGGGTAATTCCCTTTCGCGTTGTCGGCATTAATGGTGACGGGTAATTCATTGGTTTCGCCCTTCACCAGAGGACGGTTATAGCTCGGCACGCCCAGCATACACTGTGAGGCGAGATCGGCTGCCAGGCCCTGTTGGCTATAAAGGGCGCTGGCAATCATGGTGGCCAGAAGAGTGGGAATACGTTTTTTCATACGTTGTATTTATTGTTCCATCATCGGTAGCGTCGCGCGTGACAAACGGTCACAGCCTAACTTATCTCATCTTCACTGCGCTAGTGTTAATCCTGCCCATTTAGGCATCCGTGGTGTTAGGCACGGCATTGAATGACAGGTATGATAATGCAAATTATAGGCGATGTCCCACAATTGACCGCAGCCGTAAAACGGTAAAAGCAGCTTATATTGTGGGACATAGCCTGGCTGAGAGCACAAAGATTTGGGGAGTCTATGCAGTATTGGGGAAAGATAATTGGTGTAGCCGTGGCTTTAATGATGGGCGGCGGCTTCTGGGGTGTGGTTCTGGGCCTGTTAGTCGGCCACATGTTCGACAAAGCCCGTATGCGCAAAATGGCGTGGTTTGCCAACCAACGTGAACGCCAGGCGCTTTTTTTTGCCACCACTTTTGAGGTAATGGGACATCTGACTAAATCCAAAGGTCGCGTCACGGAAGCCGATATTCATATCGCCAGCCAGTTGATGGATCGGATGAATTTGCACGGTGATTCCCGTACTGCCGCGCAACACGCCTTCCGGGTGGGAAAATCAGACAATTACCCGTTACGTGAAAAGATGCGTCAGTTTCGCAGCGTCTGTTTTGGTCGATTCGATCTGATCCGCATGTTTCTGGAGATTCAGATCCAGGCGGCATTTGCCGACGGGTCATTGCACCCTAACGAGCGTGAAGTGCTGTATGTGATTGCTGAAGAGTTGGGGATTTCGCGCACCCAGTTTGATCAGTTTCTGCGCATGATGCAGGGCGGGGCACAGTTCGGCGGCGGATATCAGCAGCAGTCCGGTGGTGGCGGCTGGCAGCAGGCGCAACGAGGCCCGACGCTGGAAGACGCCTGCAATGTTCTCGGTGTAAAAACAACCGACGATGCGACCACCATTAAGCGCGCTTATCGTAAACTAATGAGCGAACACCATCCGGACAAACTGGTGGCGAAAGGGCTGCCGCCAGAAATGATGGAGATGGCTAAGCAGAAGGCGCAGGAAATTCAGAAGGCGTATGAGCTAATCAAAGAACAGAAAGGCTTCAAGTAAATATACACGGCATCCTTCAAGCTGCCTCTTTGTTGGCTGCACTGTGAAACCCCAGTCACATAGTTATCTATGCTCCTGGGGATTTCTTCGTTTGCCGCCTCGATGCATCTCGAATGATTTGTGTCTATAAATAGAGACACAAAGCAAAAACGAAATGCGTCCCCAGCAACGTTTTAAAAATCCGCCGGGACTTTAAACGTCATGCTGTTGCCGTATGCGGGATGAGTGATGGTTAACATCTCTGCGTGCAGCAGCAGGCGTGGCGCTAACGCCAGGGCTTCTGGCGGAGCGTAGAAGCGGTCGCCGAGGATCGGATGTCCTAATGCCAGCATATGCACACGCAACTGGTGGGAGCGTCCGGTTATGGGTTTGAGCACCACCCGGGCGGTGTTATCCGCCGCGAACTCGACCACTTCATACTCGGTCTGCGCGGATTTCCCGGTCTCATAACACACTTTCTGCTTTGGTCGGTTCGGCCAGTCGCAAATCAGCGGTAAATCAACCAGTCCCTCGGCAGGCGCCGGATGTCCCCATACGCGTGCGACATACTGCTTTTTCGGTTCTCGCTCGCGAAACTGGCGTTTGAGTTCACGCTCTGCCGCTTTAGTTAGCGCGACTACAATCACGCCGCTGGTTGCCATATCCAGACGATGTACGGATTCAGCCTGTGGGTAGTCGCGTTGAATACGCGTCATCACGCTGTCTTTGTGCTCATCCAGACGACCCGGCACGGACAACAAGCCGCTCGGCTTGTTGACCACCATAATGTGCTCATCCTGATACAGGATAACCAGCCAGGGTTCCTGCGGCGGATTGTAGTTTTCCATCCCCATGTATGGCTCCGTTACTGGTGCGTCACGACGATCAGACGCAGGGCATCCAGACGCCAGCCCGCCTGCTCCAGGCTTTCCAACACCTGCTGGCGGTTGCTTTCAATGGCGCTCAGTTCGTCATCACGGATGTTCGGGTTAACGGCACGTAGGGCTTCCAGACGCGACAGTTCTGCTGTCAGCTTCTCATCCGCTTCTTTGCGCGCCGCGTCGATCAGCGCACGGGCGGATTTTTCCACCTGCGCCTCACCCAACTGCAGGATGGCATGAACATCCTGCTGCACGGCGTTGACCAGTTTGCTGCCGGTGTGGCGGTTAACGGCGCTGAGCTGACGGTTAAAGGTTTCGAATTCAACCTGCGCGGCAAGGTTATTGCCGTTTTTATCCAGCAGCATGCGTACCGGCGTTGGCGGCAGGAAGCGGTTCAACTGCAGCTGTTTCGGCGCTTGCGCCTCTACAACGTAAACCAGTTCAACCAGCAGAGTGCCGACCGGTAACGCTTTGTTTTTCAATAAAGAAATAGTGCTGCTTCCGGTGTCGCCGGACAGGATCAGATCCAGACCATTGCGGATCAGCGGATGCTCCCAGGTAATAAACTGCGCGTCTTCACGCGACAGGGCGACATCTCGTTCAAACGTAATGGTGCAGCCATCTTCCGGCAGGCCAGGGAAATCCGGTACCAGCATATGATCGGACGGCGTCAGTACGATTAAATTGTCGCCACGGTCATCCTGGTTAATACCAACGATATCAAACAGGTTCATGGCAAAGGCGATCAGGCTGGTGTCGTCATCCTGCTCTTCAATACTTTCGGTAAGTTGCTGAGCTTTTTCACCACCATTGGAGTGAATTTCCAGCAGGCGATCGCGGCCTTGCTCCAGTTGGGCTTTCAACGCCTCGTGCTGCTCACGGCAGGTTTTGATCAGGTCATCAAAGCCATCGGTATTTTCCGGCTCAGCCAGGAAGCCAATCAGATTGTTGTATACCGTGTCATAGATAGTACGTCCGGTTGGGCAAGTGTGTTCGAACGCATCCAGACCTTCGTGGTACCAGCGCACCAGCACGGATTGCGCGGTTTTTTCCAGGAACGGTACGTGGATCTGAATATCATGTGCCTGGCCGATACGGTCCAGACGACCAATACGCTGTTCCAGCAGGTCCGGGTTGAACGGTAGGTCGAACATCACCAGGTTGCTGGCGAACTGGAAGTTACGCCCTTCTGAGCCGATTTCAGAACACAGCATCACCTGGGCGCCGCTATCTTCTTCGCTAAACCAGGCCGCCGCGCGGTCACGTTCAATAATCGACATTCCTTCATGGAACACGGCGGCGCGGATCCCTTCGCGTTCGCGCAGGACCTGCTCCAGTTGCAGCGCGGTGGTCGCTTTCGCGCAGATAACCAGCACTTTTTGCGAACGGTGGCTGGTCAGGTAGCCCATCAGCCATTCCACGCGCGGATCAAAGTTCCACCAGGTGCCGGTGTCGCCTTCGAATTCCTGATAAATCTGTTCCGGGTAGAGCATGTCGCGAGCCCGGTCTTCCGCACTCTTACGCGCGCCCATAATGCCGGAGACTTTTATCGCGGTCTGGTATTGGGTCGGCAACGGTAATTTGATGGTATGCAGTTCGCGTTTCGGGAAGCCTTTCACACCGTTACGGGTGTTACGGAACAGCACACGGCTGGTGCCATGGCGGTCCATCAGCATCGAAACCAGTTCCTGACGCGCGCTCTGGGCGTCTTCGCTGTCGCTGTTTGCTGCCTGCAATAATGGCTCAATATCCTGCTCGCCAATCATGTCGCCTAACATGTTCAGCTCATCGTTACTCAGCTTATTGCCAGCCAGTAGCATGGCGACGGCATCAGCGACCGGACGGTAATTTTTTTGCTCTTCAACAAACTGGGCGAAATCGTGGAAACGGCTTGGATCCAGCAGGCGCAGACGTGCAAAGTGGCTTTCCATACCCAGTTGTTCTGGCGTAGCGGTCAGCAGCAGGATACCCGGTACGCGTTCAGCCAACTGTTCAATGGCCATATATTCGCGGCTGGGCGCATCTTCGCTCCATACCAGGTGATGGGCTTCATCGACAATCAGCAGATCCCATTCGGCGTCACACAGGTGCTCCAGACGCTGTTTACTGCGACGGGCAAAGTCCAGCGAACAGATAACTAACTGTTCGGTTTCAAATGGGTTGTAGGCGTCGTGTTGCGCTTCTGCATAACGCTCATCATCGAACAGCGCAAAACGCAGGTTGAAACGGCGCAGCATTTCGACCAGCCACTGGTGCTGTAGCGTCTCCGGGACGATGATCAGTACGCGTTCAGCGGCGCCGGAAAGCAGTTGCTGATGCAGGATCATCCCGGCTTCAATGGTTTTACCTAAACCCACTTCGTCAGCCAGCAAAACGCGCGGGGCGTGACGACGACCAACATCATGAGCAATGTTGAGCTGGTGGGGGATCAGGCTGGTACGTTGGCCGCGCAAACCACTCCATGGCATACGGTACTGTTCGCTCTGAAATTTACGCGCGCGATAGCGCAGCGCAAAGCGGTCCATACGGTCAATCTGACCGGCAAACAGGCGATCCTGTGGTTTGCTGAATACCAGTTTACTGTCGAGCAACACTTCACGCAGCGTTACACCGGTTTCTTCGGTATCAAGGCGGGTTCCGATATAGGCAAGCAGGCCGTTTTCTTCTTTTACTTCATCGACATGCAGTTGCCAGCCTTCATGGCTCGTTATCGTATCGCCAGGATTGAACATCACGCGGGTCACGGGAGAATCACTGCGCGCATACAGACGGTTTTCGCCCGTCGATGAGAAAAGTAAAGTGACGGTTCGCGCATCCATGGCGACAACAGTACCAAGTCCCAGTTCGCTTTCTGTATCGCTGATCCAGCGTTGACCAAGTGTAAAAGGCATATATGTTCGGCTCTATATCTTTAATTGCAGGCAATACTCGTCATTTTCCGGACTAACCCGGTTTTTGAGAGCATACGACCCCGCTACCAGGCTAATAAATCAGTGGTAGTGGTGTTAAATGGGTCCAGGAATGGAAAGGGCGCTATGGTACTGGATGGCGGCGGTTTCGTCACGCGTCAAAATAACCCCAGTTGCCCTGTGAGTAGTGTAGCAAAGTTATCATCGATAAAGGGAAGTATTCCCTCGGCAACCGGTTGTATCTGACGGGTCAGATAGTGCTCATAATCGAGAGCAGATTGCTGATAATCCACAGGTTCAGGGCCGTTTACTGTCCAGACATATTTAATGGTGCCACGGTTTTGGTACTGTGGCGCGCGACCTCGTTTTATATTCTGTTCATCAGCCAGTCGTGCCGCGCGGACGTGTGGCGGAACATTACGCTGGTATTCACTTAACGGGCGGCGCAGGCGTTTGCGGTACACCAGTTGTGCATCCAGTTCACCTGCCATCAGACGGTCGATGGTCTCGCGGACAAACTCCTGATACGGCTCGTTACGAAAAATTCGCAGGTACAGCTCCTGCTGGAATTGTTGCGCCAGCGGTGTCCAGTCGGTGCGAACCGTTTCCAGTCCCTTAAACACCATGCGTTGTTCAGCCCCTTCCTGAATCATCCCGGCGTAACGCTTTTTACTACCGGTATCCGCACCGCGAATAGTCGGCATCAGAAAGCGACAAAAGTGGGTTTCAAACTCCAGCTCCAGCGCGCTGGTCAGATTTTGTTGCTTTAGCGATTGCGCCCACCACGAGTTGACATGGCTCACCAGCTCCCGGCCAATCCGGGCGGCATCATCTTCTGAGTGCGCCTTTTTAAGCCAGACAAAGGTCGAGTCGGTATCACCATAGATAACGTCGTAACCCTGAGCCTCAATTAACGCTTTGGTCTGGCGCATGATCGCATGGCCGCGCATCGTGATTGATGAGGCCAGTCTCGGGTCGAAAAAGCGACAGGCGGTAGTACCCAGTACGCCGTAAAACGCATTCATGATAATTTTCAGCGCCTGCGAGAGCGGTTTATTCCCGTGGCGTTTTGCTTCTTCACGCCCGTGCCAGATCTGAGTAACGATCTCCGGCAGGCAGTGTTTTTCGCGTGAGAACCAGGCGTCAAGAAAACCTTCGGTGCTGTGCTCCCGATCCGGGTGCGCCATCCCTTCGATAAGCCCCACCGGATCGATCAAAAATGTACGAATAATTGAGGGGTACAGGCTTTTGTAATCCAGCACCAGAACGGAGTCGTACAATCCCGGGCGCGAGTCCATCACATAGCCGCCGGGGCTGGCGTGCGCGGGAACTTCCCCCTGATTTGGCGCCACGTAACCCGCCCGGTGCATGCGCGGAAGGTAGAGGTGGCCGAAGGCGGCAACCGAACCACCGTGACGGTCGACCGGCAGACCGTTGACCGTCGAGCGCTCCAGCAGAAAAGGCATGATCTCGGTTTTATGAAAAATGCGCGTGACCAGCTCACAGTCTTTGAGATTGTAGGTGGCGAGCGCGGGTTTATCCTGGGCAAACCGACGGTCAATTTCGTCCATTCGGTCCCACGGGTTATCAATCGATTTTCCTTCGCCCAGCAATTCTTGCGACACCGTTTCCAGCGAGAATGACGAGAAATTCCAGAATGCGGATTTGAGCGCTTCAATGCCGTCTATGATCAGTCGACCTTTGGCCTGCGCGAAGAACATGCCGTTTTTGAAGCCATGCTCTCGCCACTCCAGTTCGCTATTATCACGACCAAAACGCAGGGAGATGCGATAACGTTCGGCATGCTTTTGCAGGACGCGTAAATCGAATTGCACCACATTCCAGCCAATGATGACATCGGGATCGTGACGGGCAATCCAGTTGTTGAGCTTTTCCAGCAACTGCGGTCGGCTAGCCACGTACTCAAGTTCAAAATCCAGCGCCGAGGCATCGCCGTTTGCCGGGCCGAGCATGTAGACAATACGCTGCCCGCAGCCTTCAAGACCGATGCAGTAGAGTTCACCATGCCGCGTGGTTTCGATATCCAGCGATACCCATTTTAGCGGCGGTCGATAGTCCGGGTTTGGCTTAAGGCGGGCATTAATCAGCGTGCCGTTATGTTTGTCGCCTTCGACCCAGATCGGGGACGTGATAAAGCGCTCCATCAGATATCGCTCTGGCGGGCGTACGTCAGCCTCATAAACGGTGATGTCGTTTTCGCGCAGGAGTTTTTCCAGCCGCATAAGCTGGCGGTGGGAGCGGCAATACAGACCCGAAACGGGCTGGCGGTGGAAATCTTGTAGCTGAAGCGGCGTCAGGCGATAGCCGTTCTCTGTACGTAATAATGATGTAACGCGCGGAACCTGACTGCCAGGTATAAACGCGACGGATTCCTGAGGCGCGAGCGTGACCAGCAGCGGCCCGTCGTCTGTCGCCAGCCAGAATGAGACCTCAGTTCCCTGCGGGGTGTCCCGCCAGTGCCGGGTTAAAATAAAGCCTGCCTGCGCCACGCTGTGTATCCATTAAAAAACCAGGCATGATTATAGCCTGGATTGCACGATTGTACTGTTATTTTGTACAGTTGTAAGATAAAAGTCGCGGTAAGATGCAGTAGCAGTGACAGTAAAATTCTTTTCGGGTACAAAATTTCAGTGTCGAACTATTTAATTTATGAATACAGTTTCTGGTTATACTTCCGTAAATTATTTGATTAGTCTGTTTTGATTATTTATTTAAATTACTACTTTTTGATTATGTGTTTTCCATAAATTGATAGTCTGCTTCAGGAGTTTTTTCACATTTTCAGAATAGTGCTCAACCCATTCTGTTACTTACCCCTCGGTTCAGAAAAAATTACACTTTTTTTAATTTGTTTTTATTCATGGTTAGTGTAACTATTTTAATCGAAGCATTCGGGTTGTCAGGTTGAATATAATATATATTATTGGATTACTATTGTCTGGATAAAAACAGATTTTCGGTACGATTTCGTCGGGAATATCTCTCTGCATAATTTGATTTTTATCTCCTGATGTAATTTTTATTCATCTGGCGGCTCGGGTGTTTTATATCAATAGCTTGGGTGTGTTGTGAAATGGAGAGGTGTTATGAATGTTTATACTCAGGCGTTACAGGTAGGATATGACCACTATTTATTTGTTAATACTCAGCTATCTAACCCGACTATTAAGTCGGTAAGTCAATACATTGAGTATAGAACATGGTCAGGTCAAATCTGGCGCTCTGAGATTATTGATCGTGGGAATGCCTTCTTTCACTGGCAAGGACAGGACAGAATAAATGGGCATCGTGATACGGTTATTAATTATCTGTTGAACGGCCAACGCTGGCAGTCAACAATTGCAGATTATATTTTCTTTCATTCTCTGGATGGCGAAGAGGCGCTGGGACATTATGATAATGTGATTAAATACGTTTGTGCTAATAATTGTGTGTATCGAAGTACGTTTGCGGAATATATAACTCAATAATAAGAAGGCGCGTCATTGTTTCCGGACGCGCCTGGCGTCATTTCACTGACCGTAATAGGCTTTTGCGCCATGTTTACGCAGGTAGTGTTTATCCAGCAGGGTTTGTTGCATATCCGGCAACTGCGGCGCGAGTTGGCGGCAGAATATCCCCATATAGGCGACTTCTTCCAGCACGATGGCGTTATGCACCGCATCTTCGGCATTTTTTCCCCAGGCGAACGGACCGTGAGAGTGCACCAGTACGCCTGGCATCTGCGCTGCGTCAATCCCTTGTTTCTCAAAGGTTTCAACGATCACATTACCGGTTTCCCACTCATACTCGCCGTTGATTTCGTCCTCGGTCATTTTACGTGTGCAGGGAATGGCGCCGTAGAAATAGTCCGCATGGGTGGTGCCTGTCGCCGGAATCGACTGACCCGCCTGCGCCCAGATTGTCGCGTGGCGCGAGTGGGTATGAACAATGCCGCCAATGGTCGGGAATGTCTGATATAACAAACGGTGCGTTGGGGTATCGGAGGAGGGCTTTTTCGTGCCTTCAACGACTTCCCCGGTGGCGATACTGACAACAACCATATCGTCTGCGGTCATGACGCTGTAATCGACACCGGAAGGTTTAATCACAAACACGCCGCGTTCGCGATCGACGGCGCTAACGTTACCCCAGGTCAGCGTCACCAGGTTGTGCTTGGGCAGTGCCAGATTCGCTTCCAGTACCTGACGTTTAAGATCTTCTAGCATGTAAACTCCTGAATGCCGGATGGCGTTTCGCTTATCCGGCCTACGGTGATTTGTAGGCCCGGTAAATGAAATGCCACCGGGCAATCCGTTTCACCAATTAACGTTTGAACCCGTAATACACTTCGTTCCAGCGCAGCGCGTCCTTAAAGGCCGGCAGACGGGTCTCGTTATCGATCACTGCGATCTCGATATCGTGCATTTCAGCGAACTGGCGCATATCGTTCAGATCCAGCGCATGGCTGAAGACGGTGTGGTGCGCGCCGCCGGCAAGGATCCAGGCCTCAGATGCGGTTGGTAGATCCGGCTGGGCCTTCCACAATGCGTTCGCCACCGGCAGTTTCGGCAGGTCGTGCGGCGTTTGCACCGTGTCGATGCAGTTAACCAGCAGGCGATAACGATCGCCGAGATCGATCAGGCTGGCGACCACTGCCGGGCCAGTTTTGGTGTTGAAGATCAGACGGGCAGGATCGTCTTTACCACCAATACCGAGGTGCTGAACGTCGAGGATCGGTTTCTCTTCCACAGCGATTGACGGGCACACTTCCAGCATGTGTGAGCCGAGCACCAGATCGTTGCCTTTCTCGAAGTGGTAGGTGTAATCCTCCATAAATGAGGTGCCGCCCTGCAGACCGGTTGACATCACCTTCATGATGCGAAGCAGAGCGGCGGTTTTCCAGTCGCCTTCGCCCGCAAAGCCGTAGCCTTGCTGCATCAGACGCTGTACGGCCAGACCCGGAAGTTGTTTCAGGCCGTGCAAATCTTCAAATGTCGTCGTGAAGGCGTGGAATCCGCCCTGCTCAAGGAAGCGCTTCATTCCCAGTTCAATTCGGGCGGCTTCCAGTACGTTCTGACGTTTCTCACCATGGACTTGTGTGGTCGCCGTCATGGTGTAGGTGCTTTCATACTCGTCGATCAGCGCGTTGATTTCGCCGTCACTAATTGCGTTCACTACCTGCACCAGGTCGCCCACGGCCCAGGTATTTACCGAGAAGCCGAATTTGATCTGTGCGGCAACCTTATCGCCGTCAGTGACCGCCACTTCGCGCATGTTGTCGCCAAAACGGCAGACTTTCAGATGGCGGGTATCCTGTTTGGACACCGCCTGGCGCATCCAGGAGCCAATACGCCCGTGCGCCTGCTTATCCTGCCAATGGCCGGTGACCACGGCGTGCTGCTGACGCATACGCGCACCGATGAAGCCGAATTCGCGACCGCCGTGTGCGGTCTGGTTCAGGTTCATAAAGTCCATATCAATGCTGTCCCACGGCAGGGCGGCGTTGAATTGGGTGTGGAACTGCATCAGCGGCTTATTGAGGATAGTCAGACCGTTAATCCACATTTTGGCTGGAGAGAAGGTGTGCAGCCAGACCACCAGACCTGCGCAGCGATCGTCATAGTTGGCATCACGACAGATAGCGGTAATTTCGTCAGGTGAAGTACCCAGCGGTTTTAACACCAGTTTGCAGGGCAGGTTAGCTTCCGTATTCAGTGCGTTAACAACGTGCTCGGCATGTTGGGTTACCTGACGCAGGGTTTCCGGGCCATACAAGTGCTGGCTACCAATCACAAACCACACTTCATAGTTATTAAAAATTGTCATTGTCGTGTCCTTAATGAGTCAGGGTTGCCAGGTCTACCGGGGCTTGTTGCGCCGGAGCGGCAGTCGGAAGGTATTGTTGTTCAGCGCTTACCGCCCACTGCTGGTAGCGGCGGTAAAGTTGTTCAAAACGTTGAGCCTGTTCTGGGCGAGGTTGCATCGTCTTTTCTACTGCGCTCGCCATGTGTTGCTGGGCGGCTGGAATGTCTGCATGGACCTGCGCGGCAACGGCGGCGAAGATAGCCGCACCGAGCGCGCAGCACTGGTCTGAAGCGACAATCTGTAGCGGACGGTTTAGCACGTCGCAGCAGGCCTGCATGATGACCGGGTTTTTACGCGCGATACCGCCGAGCGCCATGACGTTGTTAACCGCAATGCCTTGTTCGGTGAAGCATTCCATGATGGCGCGCGCGCCAAAGGCCGTGGCGGCAATCAGACCGCCGAACAGCGCTGGCGCATCGGTTGCCAGATTCAGGTCGGTAATGACGCCTTTCAGACGCTGGTTGGCATTCGGCGTACGACGACCATTAAACCAGTCGAGCACCACCGGCAGGTGATCCAGCGACGGATTTTTCGCCCAGGCTTCGGTGAGCGCTGGCAGCAGCTGTTTTTGGCTGGCTTTAATCTGGGTTTTCAGTTCCGGGTGCTGCGCGGCAAGCTGTTCCAGCGGCCAGCTCAACACGCGGCTAAACCAGGCATAGATGTCGCCGAAAGCAGATTGCCCCGCTTCCAGACCGATAAAATGCGGCACCACGCTGCCATCAACCTGCCCGCAAATGCCTTTCACCGCGCGTTCGCCAACGCTGTGTTTATCGGCAATCAGAATGTCGCAGGTAGACGTGCCGATAACTTTCACCAGCGTATTGGGCTGTGCGCCTGCGCCGACCGCGCCCATATGGCAGTCAAAAGCGCCGCCTGAAATCACCACGCTTTCCGATAGACCCAGGCGCTGCGCCCACTCGGCACACAGAGTGCCAACCGGCAGGTCCGCCGTGAAGGTATCGCTAAACATTGGGTATTGCAGATGGCGGTTGAGGATGGGGTCGAGTTCGTCAAAGAAACTGGCTGGCGGCAGCCCCCCCCAGCTTTCATGCCACAGGGATTTATGCCCGGCGCTGCAGCGACCGCGACGAATATCCTGGGGGCGCACAGTATTGGAGAGCAGGGCCGGAACCCAGTCACACAGCTCAATCCATGAGACCGCCGCCTCGGCGACCGCGTGGTCCTGGCGAGTCACGTGCAGGATTTTTGCCCAGAACCATTCGCTGGAATAAATACCGCCAATATAGCGGGAGTAATCGATCTTGCCCGGCGTGTGGCACAGGCGAGTAATTTCTTCGGCTTCTTCTACCGCAGTGTGATCTTTCCACAGAACAAACATCGCATTCGGGTTTTCCGCGAACTCCGGGCGCAGCGCCAGTACGTTGCCGTCGGCATCGATAGGCGCCGGGGTTGAGCCGGTACTGTCAACGCCAATCCCGACCACTTCTGCGCGTTGTTCCGCGCTCAGTTCGGCGAGTACGGTTTTCAGCGCCGCTTCCATGGATTCAATGTAGTCGCGCGGATGATGGCGAAACTGGTTGTTTGGGCCGTCGCAAAACTGCCCTTCCTGCCAACGTGGGTACCACTCAACGCTGGTGGCGATTTCTTCACCAGTGGCACATTCCACCGCCAAAGCGCGTACCGAATCACTACCAAAATCGAGGCCAATTGCAATCGCCATCGTCTTACTCCATCCAAAAATACGGGTATGGATAAACAGTAGTGACCAGGGATAAAAACCGTCAGGCAGGATTCGCTAATCTTATGGACTAAAATGCTGTGGCATCACAAAGTGTGACGCCGTGCAAATAATCAATGTGGACATTTCTGCCGTAGTTATAGACACTTTTGTTAGCCGATTTTGACGTTGGCGTGGTACATGTTTTTTACAAATTGCTTTTCACAAGCGGGGTTGATGGTCCATTACCGCAAACAACTGTGGCCCGCCGGGACGACGGCGATGATGTCTGGCGTAATATGGACAAATTGTTTCTTAGCAGAACCCAGGGAGTATTGAAATTATGGCTGAAACGCAAAACGATCCCCTCCTGCCGGGCTATTCGTTTAACGCACATTTGGTGGCTGGATTGACCCCCATTGAGGCGAACGGATACCTGGATTTTTTTATCGACAGGCCGCTGGGGATGAAAGGCTATATCCTCAATCTCACTATTCGTGGGGAAGGGGTCATTAACAATCAGGGCAAGCAGTTTGTCTGTCGACCTGGCGATATTTTGCTGTTTCCGCCTGGCGAAATTCACCACTACGGACGCCATCCTGACGCCAGCGAGTGGTATCACCAGTGGGTCTACTTCCGGCCACGCGCTTACTGGCAGGAGTGGCTGGCCTGGCCGGCCATTTTTGCCCAGACCGGTTTCTTTCGCCCTGATGAAGCGCATCAACCGCATTTCAACGAACTGTTTGGGCAGATCATCAATGCCGGGCAGGGAGAGGGACGCTATTCCGAACTGCTGGCGATTAATTTGCTGGAGCAATTGTTACTCCGACGTATGGAAGCCATTAATGAGTCGCTGCACCCGCCAATGGACAACCGCGTTCGTGATGCCTGTCAGTACATTAGCGATCATCTGGCGGACAGCAATTTTGATATTGCCAGCGTCGCACAGCATGTCTGCCTGTCGCCTTCCCGTTTGTCACACCTGTTCCGCCAGCAATTGGGCATCAGCGTATTAAGCTGGCGTGAGGATCAGCGAATCAGTCAGGCGAAGCTACTGCTGAGTACCACGCGAATGCCTATCGCCACGGTGGGTCGCAACGTCGGCTTTGATGACCAGCTCTATTTCTCTCGCGTTTTCAAAAAATGTACCGGCGCCAGTCCGAGCGAGTTCCGTGCTGGATGTGAATAAAAAGTGAATGATGTGTCCTGAAAGTTGTCATAACTGGCAATCTATTCAGACAATTGATGGCTTGACGAAGTTGAGAAGGGTTATCAAAATCCCTGCTTCGTAAATCTGACGGACACATTATGCAAGCATTGCTGGAACACTTTATTCTCCAGTCCGCCCTGTACTCTCTGATCGCCGTACTTTTGGTGGCCTTTTTGGAGTCTCTGGCGCTGGTTGGTCTGATTCTGCCTGGCACCGTGATGATGGCGGGGCTGGGGGCGCTGATTGGCAGTGGCGAACTGAATTTCTGGCATGCCTGGCTTGCGGGCATCGTCGGTTGCCTGTTGGGGGATTGGATCTCCTTCTGGTTGGGCTGGCGCTTTAAAAAGCCGCTGCACCGTTGGTCGTTCATGAAAAAGAACAAGGCGCTGCTGGATAAAACCGAGCATGCGCTGCATCAGCACAGCATGTTTACCATTCTGGTGGGCCGTTTTGTCGGCCCAACGCGTCCGCTGGTGCCGATGGTGGCGGGTATGCTGGATCTGCCTGTCGCAAAATTTATAGTCCCGAATATTATTGGCTGCGTGCTGTGGCCGCCGTTCTATTTCCTGCCGGGTATTTTGGCGGGCGCGGCAATCGATATTCCTTCCGATATGCAGAGCGGAGATTTCAAATGGCTGCTGCTGGCGACGGCGTTGCTGCTGTGGGTTGGAGGCTGGTTATGCTGGCGGCTGTGGCGCAGCGGCAAAGCGGCAGTCGATCGTTTAACTGCGTATTTCCCCCGCAGCCGTTTACTGTATCTGGCGCCGTTGACGCTCGGGATCGGCGTGGTCGCGCTGGTGGCGCTGTTGCGTCACCCGCTGATGCCGGTATATATCGATATTCTGCGCAAAGTTGTGGGTTACTAGCGATTCCTTTGCCGGATGGCGGCTTCGCCTTATCCGGCCTACGAAATATGAGGCTTGATGCCTAACAGCGCTGAGGCGCTGGCTTGACCGCTTAGTAGCTCGTCTGTTTTGCCTTGCCACGCAATGCGTCCGTCGGCGACCACGATTGACCGGGGCGCAATTCGCGCCGCATCTTCGACGCTGTGGGAAACCATCAGCAGCGTAAGCTGCTTATCACGGCAGACCTCGGCGACCAGGGTTAACATCTCCTGACGCAGCGCGGGATCGAGCGCAGAGAACGGTTCATCGAGCAGCAAAATGGGTTGCTCCCGCACCAGACAACGCGCCAGCGCCACACGTTGTCGCTGCCCGCCGGAAAGCTCACCGGGGAGTCGCTCCAGCAGTGAATCGAGCCCCATTTGCCGGGCGATGTGGCGCATTTTTTCCCGCTGCGATGCGTTCAGTTTTAATCCCGGATCAAGACCCAGACCGATGTTTTGCCACACGCTCAGATGGCTGAACAGATTGTTTTCCTGAAACAGCATGGAGACGGGACGACGCGAAGGGGGCGTTGCGGTGTGATCTTCACCTTCAATCATCATTGTGCCGCTGGCAGGCGCAAGAAAGCCGGCAATCAGATTCAGCAACGTACTTTTCCCGGCACCGCTGGGCCCGAGTATTGCGACCTGCTCACCGCGCGAGACTGACAGCGTAAAGCGCATGGGCAAATGGTGGTAAAGCCATGTGATATCAATCAGTTTTAACATTTCTACCCGGCAATTTCTCAATAACGGTAAACAGCGTAAAACACAGGATCAGCAGCAAGAGCGCCGTAACCGCGCCATCCTGACTGCGATAAGATCCAAT
>NZ_JAHLQZ010000449.1:0-398 GCF_018919505.1 Citrobacter sp. S55_ASV_140 | reverse complement strand
AATATGTACTTTGAACCAGCAGCTCCAGGGATTAATGCTGATGGATCTCTTAACTTAAATAACGGGTTAGGATTATCTATTTCAGATACATCTGGAAAATATATTCCTTTTAATACCGCATGGAAGATTGATGATGTAAAGGTAGACTCAATCCTGAAGAATTATTTCACCGCGAATTTACAAAAGATATCGGGTCAGGACATTAAGACAGGGCCTTTTAGTGCGGACGTAGTGGTAAGGCTCAATTTTTACTGAGATTCCAGACATCTGGCTCAGAATACGCAATGAGTACCATAAATATAACAGGAGGCAGTATGACACTCCCTCCTGTTGCAGAACTACTTCTGCCGCGACTCAAGCCAGACCAGCGCCAGCGTGGAGAACGCGCACATCAGCAG
>NZ_JAHLQZ010000448.1:0-398 GCF_018919505.1 Citrobacter sp. S55_ASV_140 | reverse complement strand
GCTAAGTCTACCTGTACTGGCGTTGAAATGTTCCGCAAACTGCTGGACGAAGGCCGTGCTGGTGAGAACGTTGGTGTTCTGCTGCGTGGTATCAAACGTGAAGAAATCGAACGTGGTCAGGTACTGGCTAAGCCGGGCTCTATCAAGCCGCACACCAAGTTCGAATCTGAAGTGTACATCCTGTCCAAAGACGAAGGCGGCCGTCATACTCCGTTCTTCAAAGGCTACCGTCCGCAGTTCTACTTCCGTACTACTGACGTGACTGGCACCATCGAACTGCCGGAAGGCGTAGAGATGGTAATGCCGGGCGACAACATCAAAATGGTTGTTACCCTGATCCACCCGATCGC
The DNA here is from genome assembly GCF_018919505.1 of Citrobacter sp. S55_ASV_140. Taxonomy (NCBI): domain Bacteria; kingdom Pseudomonadati; phylum Pseudomonadota; class Gammaproteobacteria; order Enterobacterales; family Enterobacteriaceae; genus Citrobacter; species Citrobacter sp. S55_ASV_140. The sequence continues at coordinate 48 of NZ_JAHLQZ010000448.1, read as the reverse complement.
GATGGACGACGGTCTGCGTTTCGCAATCCGTGAAGGCGGCCGTACTGT
>NZ_JAHLQZ010000447.1:0-404 GCF_018919505.1 Citrobacter sp. S55_ASV_140 | reverse complement strand
ACCATGAACGGTGCGCAATCCGGGCTGCAGACGCTGGCCGCAACGTTCTATCCTACCCACTGCCGCGCGACGGGTATTGCGTGGATGCAGGGTGTGGGTCGATTCGGCGGCGTGGCCGGAACGATGATGAGCGCCCAGTTGCTTTCCCTGCAATGGCAGGCTGATAGTATCTTAATGTTCCTTAGCCTTCCCGCGCTACTGGCTGCTGCGGCCACGATTTACAAGCTGCAACGCTATAAACCGCGCGCGCTGACCGTCGCATAGTACCCGCTGTTTCTGCTATTCTGCCCCCGTTATTAAGGGGGCAGTATGCTTAACATCGTTTTATTCGAACCAGAAATCCCGCCAAATACCGGCAATATTATCCGTCTTTGCGCCAATACTGGCTTTCGTCTGCATATTAT
>NZ_JAHLQZ010000446.1:0-406 GCF_018919505.1 Citrobacter sp. S55_ASV_140 | reverse complement strand
TTCTAGTAGATGTGTGGGTCTAAGTACACATCTTCGGCCTTACCGTTAACCCATTTAAATATTAATCGGTACTGCTTATTTACTCTTATTGAAGAATATTCCTGTAACTTTCCGGTTAACTCTTCATATCTATTCCCTGGCGGCGAGCGCAAATCCCGATGCGAAACCGCCGCATTGATGATATCCAGCTTTCTGGCTAATGCGGTGTGAATATCCGCGGGTATTTTTCTGTGCGGTGTTGCCCGCTCAAAAAAATCTTCAAGCCATGTATCCCGAAAATTTCTGATATTTAATGATTTAGACATTCCATTGCCAACACCTTTTGCATAAGCATAAAGAGATTGTAGTGCATAGACGCACTGTGCTCAAGTGCATTGATTAACATTAAGTTGGTGTGTTGGGCTCA
>NZ_JAHLQZ010000445.1:0-434 GCF_018919505.1 Citrobacter sp. S55_ASV_140 | reverse complement strand
GATAGTGTGACGAATCACACTGGGTTTCCCCATTCGGAAATCGCCGGTTATAACGGTTCATATCACCTTACCGGCGCTTATCGCAGATTAGCACGTCCTTCATCGCCTCTGACTGCCAGGGCATCCACCGTGTACGCTTAGTCGCTTAACCTCACAACCCGAAGATGTTTCACTTCTGATTGCGAAAATTTGAGAGACTCGAACACACCGCTTTTCATTTCTTGTTTACGGAGAAATGAAACAGTGTGTCGTTTCAATTTTCAGCTTGATCCAGATTTTTAAAGAGCAAAACTTCTTAATGCACTCGAAAGTACATTCAGAAGTTCATCATTCATCAGACAATCTGTGTGAGCACTGCAAAGGTCGGTTCTTTAAGGTAAGGAGGTGATCCAACCGCAGGTTCCCCTACGGTTACCTTGTTACGACTTCACCCC
>NZ_JAHLQZ010000444.1:0-444 GCF_018919505.1 Citrobacter sp. S55_ASV_140 | reverse complement strand
TCCCCACACCGTGGTGAAAGCGGGCGATATTGTGAAGGTGAAAGTGCTGGAAGTGGACCTGCAGCGTAAGCGTATCGCGCTGACTATGCGTCTGGATGAGCAGCCAGGTGAAACCAACGCGCGTCGCAGTGGTGGAAATAACGATCGTACTCAGGGCAATCGCCCGGCTCCAAAAGCCGCGAAACCTCGTGGCCGTGACGCTCAGCCTGCGGGCAACAGCGCCATGATGGATGCGCTGGCAGCGGCAATGGGTAAAAAGCGCTAAGTTTAAACCATGTGCCGGATAGCGGTGTAAATACCGTATCCGGCATATTTACTATATTATCTTCTCTCTTCCTCATTATATTTATCACTTCATTAACAGATGAAACCTTAATTAAACATTAAGGATTTCAATAATTGCTAGCGCGAATCATTCGTCCCCAACCAGAATAAATATTGAGG
>NZ_JAHLQZ010000443.1:0-444 GCF_018919505.1 Citrobacter sp. S55_ASV_140 | reverse complement strand
TCCAGGAAGCCAGCCAGTTCGATGATTTTCGCTTCCCACTCTGCTTCGCCTTCCAGCGCTTTCAGAGCAGAACCACGAACGATCGGCGTGTCGTCGCCCGGGAAATCGTACTGAGACAGAAGTTCACGAACTTCCATTTCTACCAGTTCCAGCAGCTCTTCGTCATCAACCATGTCGCATTTGTTCAGGAACACGATGATGTACGGAACGCCTACCTGACGACCCAGCAGGATGTGCTCACGAGTCTGCGGCATCGGGCCGTCAGTCGCAGCAACAACCAGGATCGCGCCGTCCATCTGCGCAGCACCGGTGATCATGTTTTTAACATAGTCGGCGTGGCCCGGGCAGTCTACGTGTGCGTAGTGGCGAGTCGGGGTGTCATATTCAACGTGAGAAGTGTTGATGGTGATACCACGAGCTTTTTCTTCCGGCGCGTTATCGATC
>NZ_JAHLQZ010000442.1:0-456 GCF_018919505.1 Citrobacter sp. S55_ASV_140 | reverse complement strand
GTATCAATTCCGACCTCATCCAAAAGTTGGATTGGCCCAACCGGAAAACCAAACTTAACCAGCGCGGCGTCAATGGCTTCAACCCGCTCGCCTTCGGTTAACAGGCGTATAGCTTCATTGATGTAAGGCGCTAAAATGCGGTTAACGTAAAATCCGGCCTTATCTCTGACGACTATCGGTGTTTTACCCTGTTTTTTCGCCAACTTGACGGTTGTTGCAATAGTTTGCTCAGAGGTCGTTGCATGCGGAATGACCTCAACCAGCGGCATTTTTTCCACCGGGCTAAAAAAGTGCAAACCAATCACTTGTTCAGGTCTGGCAGCCTTAGCCGCAATATCACTAATTGGTAAAGATGAGGTGTTGGAAGCAAAAATAGTGTGAGGTGCGCAATTTTGTTCAACTTCTGCCACCATCTGTTGTTTTAACGCCAGATCTTCGAACACGGCTTCAATAACC
>NZ_JAHLQZ010000441.1:0-460 GCF_018919505.1 Citrobacter sp. S55_ASV_140 | reverse complement strand
ATGTTGAAGAAAGCCCGTTACTATCGCGAATGTGGCTCCATGATTCTACCTTGGGAATGATCACCCATCGCTTGCTTATCCCCTTCATCATTAGGAATGTAAGTGACGATAGCACTGTAAAATTAAATGCAAATCAATATAAAGATATTTCTAGCTATTGGGGACCACGTGAATTATTTGAACCATTCCGAGCATCAATTAAGTCTGGAGGCATTGGTGATTTGTCGGCTAATTCGATTAGCGGAGAGCGTAGACTATCCCTGACAGAACTACCTAGTGCTATTGCTGATATGAAACAGAATGTATTGCAAACATTGAAGGGAACTTATTCTGGAGTGACTGTAAGATTTGGTAAACCCGCTTTGATTAACCCCAAATCTAATAATGAGGACGACAATATTTGGATAGGAGGGATTGAGCCAGAGAGTTACATCATAAATTTTAATGGGGAGATAAAGAC
>NZ_JAHLQZ010000440.1:0-467 GCF_018919505.1 Citrobacter sp. S55_ASV_140 | reverse complement strand
GTATTTAATGGTATTGAATATCCTTTGGCAAGAAATTTAGGCGCATCTCAAATTGGGGCAATCAGCTTTACTCAATATTTTGGCCCAAATGTCACTGAGGGGCTATCACTAATTGAAGCGTCTCAATCAAGCTTAAGCAATATTGCTGCATTAGGTTATGAATCCGGAAACCGTGTAATCTGGGGATGCTCGCAACGCAGAGGTAAAGTCTGGTCACCACAAAAAGGTGGCAGCATTGCTGATTGGTGCAACTGGGTTAAGAAAGCCTGGGACAAGATCTTTAGTTCTGAACCGGATCCAAACAATCTTACGCGTAACTTTTTGCGTCCTGTCCCATTACTTGAACCCTATAATGAATATCCAATATCAGCTCAATGGGGTGAGTATTTGCTTACTGCGTTCGAAGATAAAGTTATTTTTCATTTTGATACTGTATCTGCTCATTTATATTTAGTAGAGGTCAGGAC
>NZ_JAHLQZ010000043.1:0-28960 GCF_018919505.1 Citrobacter sp. S55_ASV_140 | reverse complement strand
GCCCGCGCTGAACCGTGGCTTCGTGGCGCTGTTCCTGTTGCTGCTGATGGCATTCGTCATCTGGTTTGGTAAAGATCTGATGGTTAAAGTGATGAGCTACCTGGTATGGCCGTTCATTGCCAGCCTGGTGCTTATCTCTCTGTCACTGATTCCTTACTGGAACTCTGCGGTTATCGATCAGGTTGATATCAGCAATATCGCCCTGACTGGCCATGACGGCATCCTGGTTACCGTATGGCTGGGTATTTCCATCATGGTGTTCTCTTTCAACTTCTCGCCAATCGTTTCTTCCTTCGTCGTCTCTAAACGCGAAGAGTATGAGAAAGATTACGGTCGCGAATTCACCGAGCAGAAATGTTCTAAAATCATCTCCCGCGCCAGTATGCTGATGGTTGCGGTGGTAATGTTCTTCGCCTTTAGCTGCCTGTTCACGCTCTCTCCGGCAAACATGGCGGATGCGAAAGCGCAAAACATTCCAGTGCTGTCTTACCTGGCGAACCACTTCGCTTCACTGTCCGGTACGAAGTCTACCTTCGCCACGATTCTGGAATACGGTGCTTCAATCATCGCCCTGGTTGCTATCTTCAAATCTTTCTTCGGCCACTATCTGGGGACGCTGGAAGGTCTGAACGGTCTGGTGCTGAAGTTTGGTTACAAAGGCGATAAAACCAAAGTTTCCATGGGCAAGCTCAACACCATCAGCATGATCTTCATCATGGGTTCCACCTGGGTTGTGGCATACGCCAACCCGAACATCCTGGACCTGATTGAAGCAATGGGCGCGCCGATTATTGCCTCTCTGCTCTGCCTGCTGCCGATGTATGCCATCCGTAAAGCGCCATCACTGGCGAAATACCGTGGCCGTCTGGATAACGTGTTTGTTACCGTGATTGGTCTGCTGACCATCCTGAACATTGTCTACAAACTGTTTTAATCCTTAAGCTCAGGATGAGCGGAGTAGTGAAATGAATGAGTTTCCGGTAGTACTGGTTATTAACTGTGGTTCATCTTCCATTAAATTCTCAGTGCTCGATGCAGCAAACTGTGAAGTTTTAATGGCGGGAATTGCAGACGGTATTAACTCTGAAAATGCGTTCATAGCAATTAATGGAGGAGAGCCAGCTAAGCTGGCTCACCACAGCTACGAAGACGCATTAAAAGCGATTGCCGTTGAACTGGAAAAACGTAATTTAATGGACAGCGTGGCCTTAATTGGCCACCGCATTGCCCACGGCGGAAATATCTTTACCGAATCAGCAATTATTACTGAGGAAGTTATCGACAATATTCGCCGGGTATCGCCATTAGCACCGCTACATAATTATGCGAACCTGAGCGGGATTGAATCTGCTCAGCATCTTTTCCCTGGCGTGCAGCAGGTCGCGGTATTTGATACCAGCTTCCACCAGACGATGGCCCCAGAAGCCTATCTGTACGGTTTACCGTGGAAATATTTTGAGGAGTTAGGGGTTCGTCGTTACGGTTTCCACGGCACGTCGCATCGCTATGTTTCGCAACGGGCGCATGAACTTCTGGATCTGCAGAATGATGATTCTGGTCTGGTTGTGGCGCATCTGGGCAACGGCGCGTCTATCTGTGCGGTACGTAACGGGCAGAGCGTTGATACCTCGATGGGCATGACGCCGCTGGAAGGGCTGATGATGGGCACACGCAGCGGCGACGTAGATTTCGGCGCGATGGCGTGGATTGCCGGCGAGACCAACCAGACGCTCGGCGACCTTGAGCGCGTAGTGAATAAAGAGTCCGGGTTGCTGGGTATTTCCGGTCTGTCCTCTGACTTACGTACGTTAGAAAAAGCCTGGCACGAAGGGCATGAGCGCGCGCAGCTGGCGATTAAAACGTTTGTGCATCGTATTGCGCGTCATATCGCCGGACATGCCGCATCGCTGCATCGTCTTGATGGCATTATTTTCACCGGTGGAATCGGTGAGAACTCAGTATTAATTCGGCGTTTGGTTATCGAGCATCTGGCCGTTTTAGGTGTAAATATCGATAGCGAGATGAATAGTCTGCCAAATTCCCATGGCGAAAGAATTATCTCTAATAAGGATGCTCGTGTTATTTGTGCGGTTATTCCGACAAATGAAGAGAAAATGATTGCTCGTGATGCCATTGCGTTAGGCAAAATTAATATCCCAGTAGCATTTGCATAATTAATTTTCAGCAGAGAGATTATTTTTCATGAAGGTAAATATCGATACCAGCGATATGCTGTATGCCGAAGCCTGGAAAGGCTTTAAAGGTACGGACTGGAAAGAAGAAATTAATGTCCGTGATTTTATTCAGCACAACTACACGCCTTATGAAGGGGATGAATCTTTCCTCGCCGAAGCAACGCCAGCAACCACGGCGTTGTGGGAAAAAGTTATGGCGGGCATCCGTATTGAAAACTCGACCCATGCGCCGGTTGATTTCGATACCAATATTGCTACCACGATAACCGCGCATGACGCCGGTTATATTGAACAAGAACTGGAAAAAATCGTCGGTCTGCAAACAGATGCGCCGCTCAAGCGTGCCCTGCATCCGTTCGGCGGCATCAACATGATCAAAAGCTCTTTTGATGCTTATGGTCGTGAGATGGATGCTAATTTTGAATACCTGTTTACTGACCTGCGTAAGACCCACAACCAGGGGGTATTCGATGCTTATTCCCCGGATATGCTGCGTTGCCGTAAATCCGGCGTACTGACCGGTCTGCCGGACGGCTATGGTCGTGGCCGTATCATCGGTGATTACCGTCGCGTCGCGCTGTACGGTATCCGCTATCTGGTGCGTGAGCGTGAACTGCAGTTTGCCGATCTTCAGTCGAATCTGGAGTGGGGGCAGAATCTTGAAGCCACGATTCGTCTGCGTGAAGAGCTGTCTGAACACCGTCGCGCTCTGCTGCAAATGCAGGAAATGGCGGCGAAGTATGGCTGCGATATCTCCCGTCCGGCGCGAAATGCGCAGGAAGCGGTACAGTGGGTGTACTTTGCTTACCTGGCTGCGGTGAAATCGCAGAACGGCGGCGCCATGTCGCTGGGCCGTACCGCTTCGTTCCTCGACATCTACATTGAGCGCGACTTCAAAGCGGGAATTTTAAACGAGCAGCAGGCGCAGGAGCTGATCGATCACTTCATTATGAAGATCCGTATGGTGCGCTTCCTGCGTACGCCGGAATTCGACACCCTGTTCTCAGGCGACCCTATCTGGGCAACCGAAGTTATCGGCGGTATGGGGCTGGATGGCCGTACGCTGGTGACCAAAAACTCGTTCCGCTACTTGCATACGCTGCACACCATGGGGCCGGCGCCTGAGCCGAACCTGACGGTACTGTGGTCCGAGCAGCTACCGATTGCCTTCAAAAAATATGCCGCTCAGGTGTCCATCATCACCTCGTCTTTACAGTACGAAAACGATGATCTGATGCGTACTGACTTTAACAGCGATGACTATGCCATTGCCTGCTGCGTAAGCCCGATGGTTATCGGCAAGCAAATGCAGTTCTTTGGCGCCCGCGCCAACCTCGCCAAAACGTTGCTGTACGCAATCAACGGCGGTGTGGATGAGAAGTTGAAAATTCAGGTCGGGCCGAAAACTGCGCCGCTAATGGATGAAGTGCTGGATTACGACACGGTGATGGAGAGCCTGGACCACTTTATGGACTGGCTGGCCGTGCAGTACATCAGCGCGCTGAACATCATCCACTACATGCACGACAAGTACAGCTACGAAGCTTCGCTGATGGCGCTGCACGATCGTGATGTTTATCGCACGATGGCCTGTGGTATGGCGGGGCTGTCCGTAGCGGCGGATTCACTGTCGGCTATTAAATACGCCCGCGTGAAACCGATTCGTGATGAAAACGGTCTGGCGGTTGATTTTGAAATCGAAGGCGACTATCCGCAATACGGCAACAACGACGAGCGCGTAGACAGTATTGCCTGCGACCTGGTCGAACGCTTTATGAAGAAAATTAAGGTGTTGCCGACCTACCGTAATGCGGTGCCGACGCAGTCCATTCTGACCATCACCTCCAACGTGGTGTACGGCCAGAAAACCGGTAACACGCCGGATGGACGTCGCGCAGGCACGCCGTTTGCGCCAGGAGCGAACCCGATGCACGGCCGCGATCGCAAAGGTGCGGTGGCGTCGTTAACCTCGGTCGCCAAACTGCCGTTTACCTATGCCAAAGACGGTATTTCGTACACCTTCTCCATTGTGCCGGCTGCGCTTGGCAAAGAGGATAGCGTGCGTAAAACCAACCTGGTCGGGCTGCTGGATGGTTACTTCCACCATGAAGCGCATGTGGAAGGTGGGCAGCATCTGAACGTTAACGTTATGAACCGTGAAATGTTGATGGATGCCATTGAGCACCCGGAAAACTATCCGAACCTGACGATCCGCGTGTCTGGTTATGCGGTGCGCTTCAATGCGTTGACCCGCGAACAGCAGCAGGACGTTATTTCACGTACTTTCACCCAGGCGCTCTGACGCCGGAGGGGTTATGAGAAAAGTTATTGCAACCGAATGTGCGCCAGGGGCGATTGGACCTTACGTACAGGGTGTGGATCTGGGCAGTATGGTGTTGACCTCAGGTCAGATTCCGGTGTGTCCACAGACCGGTGAAGTGGCAGAACACGTGGCCGATCAGGCGCGTCAAAGCCTGGAAAACGTGAAAGCGATCGTCGAGTCCGCCGGTTTGAAGGTGAGCGATATCGTCAAAACCACCGTTTTCGTTTCCGATCTGAACGACTTCGCCACCATTAACCAGGTGTACCAGCAGTTTTTTGATGAGCACAAGGCAATCTACCCTACGCGCAGCTGCGTACAGGTCGCCCGCTTACCAAAGGATGTGAAGCTGGAGATTGAAGCCATCGCCGTGCGTGGCGATACGCTGTAATCCCTTGCGGGGCGATCGCAGGAGCGCCCCGATCCTTAATGAGTGTGAAACCTGGTCTTCACTGAACGGCAATCCGAGGGTGTGGATATGATTAGCGCATTCGATATTTTCAAGATTGGCATTGGACCTTCCAGCTCCCATACCGTGGGGCCAATGAACGCAGGTAAAAGCTTTATCGATCTGTTGGTCAGCAGCGGGGAACTCTTCAGGACCACGCATATCGTAGTTGATCTTTATGGATCGCTCTCTCTGACCGGCAAAGGTCATGCGACAGACGTCGCCATCATGATGGGACTGGCCGGTAACAGTCCGCAAAACGTTAATATAGATTCAATCGCTGGTTTTACTCAGGAAGTGGCCCGTACCGGACGTTTGCCGGTTGCTGAGGGCACGCATATTGTCGATTTCTCGCCAGACGAAAATATTCTCTTTCATAGCAAAACGCTGCCGCGCCATGAAAATGGTATGCGTATTACCGCATGGCACGGCAACGAGACACTGCTAAGTAAAACCTATTACTCCATCGGCGGTGGTTTTATCGTTGAAGAGGAGCAATTTGGTCAGGCGCATGACATTGAAACACCCGTGCCCTACAACTTTCATTCCGCCAGCGAACTGCTGAAGCTGTGCGAGCGCAACGGGTTGTCTGTTTCTGGCCTGATGATGCAAAACGAACTGGCGATGCGCAGCAAAGAGGAAATCGATGCTGGTTTTGCCGCCATCTGGGACGTCATGCACGCCGGGATTGAGCGCGGCATGAACACCGAAGGCGTCCTGCCGGGCCCGCTTAACGTCCCGCGTCGCGCCGTGGCGCTGCGGCGACTGCTGGTTTCCAGCGACAACCTGTCCAGCGACCCGATGAACGTTATCGACTGGATCAACATGTTCGCTCTGGCCGTGAGCGAAGAAAATGCCGCCGGGTGTCGGGTTGTTACCGCGCCAACCAACGGCGCTTGCGGAATTATTCCCGCTGTATTGGCCTATTACGATAAATTCCGCCGCCCGGTGAATGCGAACTCGATTGCCCGATATTTGCTGGCGGCTGGGGCGATAGGTGCGCTGTATAAGATGAATGCCTCTATTTCTGGTGCCGAAGTGGGCTGTCAGGGAGAGATTGGCGTAGCCTGTTCCATGGCGGCAGCCGGGCTGACAGAGTTGCTTGGCGGTAGCCCTGCGCAGGTATGCATTGCGGCGGAAATCGCCATGGAGCATAACCTGGGGCTGACCTGCGACCCGGTAGCCGGACAGGTGCAAATACCGTGCATCGAACGCAACGCGATCAACGCGGTAAAAGCCGTTAACGCCGCGCGTATGGCGCTACGTCGGACGTCTGAGCCACGCGTTTCGCTCGATAAGGTGATCGAGACCATGTACGAAACGGGCAAAGATATGAATGACAAGTACCGTGAAACTTCGCGCGGTGGCCTGGCGATTAAAGTGGTTTGTACCTGAGATGAAAGGGTGCGTTGGTAGGCCGGATCAGGCGTAAGCGCCGCCATCCGGCAATGAATCCATCAATTTGGCATGATAGAAAAGGTGCACTTTAGTGTAATTTCGCTCAGTTAAGCATGTATGGAGAACATGTGATTCTTACTCAGGGTTCCGTTCACCTCAGCGCTGTCATTTTTCTGAAACGCAGTTACCCGTGAACGTGCAAGGGAGGCTCACCGCCGCCTCCCTTGCATCCCAGGCTCCCGGCGGGAAAATCGTCGCTGCGCGAGCTATTCGTCTTATTCCGTCTGCCTGTCGGGTCGGGGCCGAGCCTGCATCCCTGCAGGCCGTCCACTCTGCCCGCATCCCTGCGGGCAGTCCCGGTCAGCAGTCAACGCCTCATCGATTTTCAGCCGGACCGGGGTCATCGCTTCAACGCTCTGACTTCCAGTTAAATCTGTTTTGCTGTTTTAACAAAAAACGCAGAAGGTGAGGTGTTAACTGATCAGCATTAGCACTTTAGCGCGCATTTTTTGTTGTGATCTGCTTCAAAAACAGAAATTTAATACATTTAATGGTATTAAAAGAGAAATTATTTCTTAACTTTTAGAAATTACAGGGGTTTGTTTGTGAAGTTTTTCTCTGATCCTGCGCGTATCATTTATTCATTACTCCAATAGCTCACCTGCATCTTATGTACTGCGTATCGCATTAAGCAGTACGAAAAAAATAAAAAACCTCTACCTACACATTGAGCGGGAAATTATGGAAACGGCAACGAATAGCAGCGTAATACTCGACGCATCTGCTCCGGCGCGTCGGGCGGGAATGACCGAAAGCGAATGGCGCGAAGCCATTAAATTCGACAGCACGGACACCGGCTGGGTCATTATGAGTATCGGTATGGCAATCGGCGCGGGAATTGTTTTTCTTCCCGTCCAGGTAGGGCTGATGGGGCTGTGGGTATTCTTACTCTCCTCCATTATTGGCTACCCTGCCATGTATCTGTTCCAGCGTCTGTTTATCAATACACTGGCTGAATCTCCGGAATGTAAAGACTACCCGAGCGTGATCAGCGGCTACCTGGGTAAAAACTGGGGCATCCTGTTGGGGGCATTGTATTTTGTGATGCTGGTCATCTGGATGTTCGTCTATTCCACCGCCATCACTAACGACAGCGCCTCCTATCTGCACACGTTTGGCGTGACTGAAGGCTTACTGTCCGACAGCCCGTTCTATGGCCTGGTGCTGATTTGTATCCTGGTGGCCATCTCGTCACGCGGGGAAAAACTGCTGTTTAAAATCTCTACCGGTATGGTACTGACCAAGCTGCTGGTGGTAGCGGCGCTTGGCGTATCGATGGTAGGGATGTGGCATTTATATAACGTAGGTTCGCTGCCGCCGATGGCGCTGCTGATCAAAAACGCGATTATCACGCTGCCGTTTACGCTGACCTCGATTCTGTTTATTCAGACTCTGAGCCCAATGGTTATCTCATATCGTTCTCGCGAAAAATCCATTGAGGTGGCGCGTCATAAAGCGCTGCGCGCTATGAACATCGCGTTTGGTATTCTGTTCGTTACGGTCTTTTTCTACGCCGTTTCCTTCACGCTGGCGATGGGTCATGACGAAGCGGTTAAAGCCTATGAGCAGAACATTTCCGCTCTGGCGATTGCCGCGCAGTTTATCAGCGGCGATGGCGCTGGCTGGGTGAAAATCGTCAGCGTTATCCTGAACATCTTTGCCGTAATGACCGCCTTCTTCGGCGTCTATTTAGGCTTCCGTGAAGCCACTCAGGGGATCGTGATGAACGTGCTGCGCCGTAAAATGCCAGCCGAGAAAATCAATGAAACCCTGGTGCAGCGCGGCATTATGGTTTTCGCCATCTTACTGGCCTGGAGCGCAATTGTGCTCAATGCGCCGGTACTGAGCTTCACCTCTATTTGTAGCCCAATCTTCGGCATGGTGGGTTGTCTGATCCCGGCGTGGCTGGTCTACAAAGTTCCAGCACTGCACAAATACAAAGGCGCCTCTCTGTATCTGATTATTATCACGGGCCTGCTGCTGTGCGTTTCTCCGTTCCTGGCATTTTCCTGAGTTATCTGAGCAAAGGTTGTTGTTATGTTTGAGACTACATTGAATCCATTATGGGATAGTTTTATTCGCGCAGTGCAGGAAGAAGTGAAGCCCGCGCTGGGCTGCACGGAACCTATCTCTCTGGCTCTGGCGGCGGCCGTCGCCTCCTCTGAGCTGGAAGGCGCGGTTGAACGCATTGATGCGTGGGTCTCGCCAAACCTGATGAAAAATGGCCTGGGAGTGACCGTTCCGGGGACTGGCATGGTGGGGTTACCGATTGCCGCCGCGCTGGGCGCGATCGGCGGTAATGCCAAAGCCGGGCTGGAAGTGCTGAAAGACGCTTCGGCTGAGGCGGTGGCGCAGGCCAAAGCGATGCTGAGCACCGGGAAGGTTACGGTGATGCTGCAGGAGCCTTGCGAAGATATTCTCTTTTCCCGCGCGAAAGTGTACAGCGCTGAAGGATGGGCGTGCGTGACCATTGTTGGCGGCCATACCAACGTTGTGCGCATTGAAACCAACAAAGGCGTGGTGTTCGCCACAGAAGAGAGCACTCAGGAAGAGGAGCAGGAATCACCGCTGGCGGTCCTGTCTCACACCTCGCTGGAAGAGATTCTGGCGTTTGTGAATGCGGTGCCGTTTTCGTCAATCCGCTTTATTCTCGATGCGGCAAAACTGAACGGGGCGCTGTCGCAGGAAGGGCTGCGCGGTAACTGGGGCCTGCACATCGGGACTACGCTTGAGAAGCAGTGCGCGCGTGGCCTGCTGGCAAACGATCTGTCTACCGCTATTCTGATCCGTACCAGTGCGGCATCGGATGCGCGAATGGGCGGGGCGACGCTACCGGCGATGAGCAATTCCGGCTCCGGTAATCAAGGTATTACCGCCACCGTTCCGGTGATGGTGGTTGCTGAGCACTTTGGCGCGGATGAGGAAAAACTGGCGCGTGCGCTGATGCTGTCTCACCTGAGCGCAATCTACATCCATCATCAGCTTCCACGTTTGTCCGCACTGTGCGCGGCAACCACGGCGGCGATGGGCGCTGCAGCGGGTATGGCATGGATTGTCGATGGGCGCTACAACACCATCGCGATGGCGATCAGCAGCATGATTGGCGACGTGAGCGGAATGATTTGCGATGGGGCCTCAAACAGCTGCGCGATGAAAGTTTCAACCAGCGCATCTGCGGCGTGGAAAGCGGTGCTGATGGCACTGGACGATACTGCCGTAACGGGTAACGAAGGGATTGTGGCGCATAACGTGGAGCAATCTATCACTAACCTGTGCGCGCTGGCGTGTCGTTCAATGCAGGAAACCGACAAGCAGATCATTGAGATCATGGCCAGTAAAGCGCATTAATTTATAGGCCGGGTAAGGCGCAGCCGCCACCCGGCATCACTCTTAGCCGCCTTTTCAGGCGGCTTCTTCATCTTCGAGCCGTAGCTCGGCATCGGCCACAATCGCTTCCAGTTCTGTCAGCATTTCTTCATAACCGAAAGTCGCCGTATTCTGTTTTTGCGGCTCAGCCTGCGGCTCAGCCTGCGGCTGGCGTTTTTTGGTTTTTTTCTTGCTCAATAGCCGTACTCCATTGTTTTCCATGACTATACGGGCAAATCTATCAGCAAAGCGCGCAGCGGGGTATCGGCGACTAACGTTATGTTAGTCTCGTCACGAATAAATGCGCCATCGCCGCAGGTGAGGGCTTCTTTTTCGGCGCCAGCCGTCACCGCATGGAATCTGCCGTGGATCGACTGCAGATAAGCGCGAGGCCCATGCAACTGAAAACTGAGCGATTCGCCTTGTTGCAGCTCAACATGATGCACCCAAACCTGTTGGCGCAGATGCAGGCTGCCTTGCTCACCGTCCGGCGAGGCCAGCAGTTGATGCTTACCGGCACTCAGCGTGGCTTTCTGCACGCAGGCATTTTCGCGCTGCGGGCAGGCATCCAGCCAGAGCTGCATTCTGGTTAACGGCTTATCTTTACTGATATTGTGTTCGCTATAGCTGATCCCGGGTTGTGTCGCGAGCAATAGCACTTCGCCTGCTTTGGCCTGGATATGGTTGCCTTCACTGTCGCGGTACTCAGCTTCCCCTTCGAGGATCAGGTTGACGATATCCACTTTCGGATAGGTACGTGGCTGGAAAGAGGCCCCCGGTGCCAGAACTTCCTGGTTCAGAACACGCAGCGAGGCATAACCCAGCAGTTTAGGATCAAAATAGTGTCCAAAGGAGAAGGTATAACGGGCCTGCAGCCAGCCGTAGTCTGCCTGTCCGCATTGTTTGGCTGTACGGGTAGTAATCATAGTTCTTGACCTCTCTTTACTTCCTTTTATGTTAAATGGCTAGACGCTGCATTGTTAGCCAGATATTCTGCCCGGTATGTTCAAATTTCCTGAATGAGAACGAGATGGCCAAAGAAAGGGCTTTAACGCTTGAAGCGTTACGCGTCATGGACGCAATAGACAGACGCGGTAGCTTTGCCGCCGCGGCAGATGAACTGGGGCGGGTTCCTTCAGCCCTCAGCTATACCATGCAGAAGCTGGAGGAAGAGCTGGACGTCGTGTTGTTTGACCGTTCAGGTCACCGCACAAAATTCACCAACGTCGGGCGTATGCTGCTGGAGCGTGGACGCGTCCTGCTGGAAGCTGCGGATAAGCTGACTACCGATGCCGAAGCGCTGGCGCGTGGGTGGGAAACGCATCTGACTATCGTGACCGAAGCGTTGGTGCCGACGGCGGCGTTTTTCCCGCTGATCGACAGGCTTGCCGGGAAGGCTAATACCCAGCTTTCCGTTATCACCGAAGTTCTGGCCGGGGCGTGGGAGCGTCTGGAGCAAGGGCGAGCGGATATTGTGATTGCGCCGGATATGCATTTTCGCTCATCTTCAGAAATCAACTCGCGCAAGCTGTACTCGCTGATGAATGTGTATGTGGCGGCACCGGATCATCCTATCCATCAGGAGCCGGAACCGTTATCAGAAGTTACCCGCGTGAAATACCGTGGTATCGCGGTGGCGGATACCGCGCGTGAACGTCCGGTGTTGACCGTGCAACTGCTGGATAAACAACCTCGTCTGACGGTGAGTTCGATAGAAGATAAACGTCAGGCGCTGTTAGCCGGACTGGGCGTGGCGACGATGCCATACCCGCTGGTGGAAGAGGATATTGCGGCTGGTCGGTTGCGGGTAGTAAGCCCAGAGTCGACAAGTGAAATTGATATCATTATGGCCTGGCGGCGAGACAGTATGGGCGAGGCGAAATCCTGGTGTCTGCGGGAAATCCCGAAACTGTTTGCGGGAAAATAGCCGGACTGTTACGCCGGATACGGTGCAATTGCACCTTATCCGGCCTGGAGGACGGAGTATGTTGCAGGCCTGATAAGCGCAGCGCCATCAGGCATCTACATATGCTACGTCAGGATAACTGTTTGGGATCGGGCCCGAAGCGGTTGCTCCCCTGTGTCCCGTTTTGGCAGTTGAAAATGATGATAATCAACCAGCCAACGATCGGGATCAGCAGCACCAGCAGCCACCAGGCTGAACGATCGGTGTCATGCAAACGCCGGAACTGTACAGCCCACCAGGGGATAAACACCAGAACCCCATAAATCGTCGTTAAGATGCCTTCCCCTCCGGCGCGTTCCCAGCCAAGCATTCTGTCCAGGATACCCAGCACGAACGTGAAGATGATGTTGACCAGCACAAACATCCAGTATTCTTTACGACGCGCGCGACCACCAAAACCAAAGTAATTCTTTAATACGTTTAAATACCAATCCATTTTTGCCTCGTTCTGCATTCAATTACTTGTTTTTAAAGCAATCAAATTAAGAATAGCTGTGAATGAAATGATGGTAAATGTTTGATGTGTTAATTATTTGGCCCGCTGATGGGTAATACTTATCAGTGAACGCCTTAGTTTCAGAAACTATCGCCAGTGTGGTAGACGTTATGAATATGCGCTCTCAGAGAAAGGGTTCCGTTCACCTTATGTTCATCGTTTCTCTGAGACATCGATTCCTGTGAACGTGTAAAGGGCGTTCTCCGCCACGCCCTTTACAATCCCGGCTCCCGGCACGGAAAATTGCCACTTCGTGGTTCCCTCCGCTTATTCCTTCAGGCTTTCGGGCCGGGCGCGATGAAGCGTCCTTGCAAAGCGCGCCCTGAACCCGCATCCCTGCGGGTTCTCCCGGCCTTACGGAAACACGTCGGCAATTTTCAGCCGGACCAGCCACACCTGACCATCTGTATTTTTATTTGAATATATCTGAACAGCAAAACAGATTTTACTGGAAGTCAGAGCGTTGAAGCGATGACCCATGTCCGGCTGAAAATCGATGAGGCGTTGACGGCTGACCGGGTCTGCCCGCAGGGATGCGGGCAGAGGGGATGGCCTGCAGGGATGCAGGCTCGGCCCCGACCCGACAGGCAGACGGCATAAGACGAATGAATCGCGCAGCGACGATTTTCCCGCCGGGAGCCTGGGTTGCAAGGGAGGCGGCGGTGAGCCTCCCTTGCACGTTCACGGGTAACGGCGTTTCAAAGAAATGACACCGCTGAGGTGAACGGAACCCTGAGCAAAAATCACATGTTCGCCATACATGCTTAACTAATCGGTATTCCCCAAAGGGGCCAGTGTAAATTACGCGAAACGCTCGTCACGCCCGTGGGGTTCGTTAAGGTCCTGCCACGGCCCAACAGAAATAATACCAGTCGGGTTAATGGTTTTATGGCTACGGAAGTAGTGATTACGGATGTGATCGAAATTGACGGTTTCCGCAATGCCCGGTATCTGGTAGATGTCGCGCAGGAAACCATACAGGTTCAGATAATCGCTAATCCGGTATTTGTCGCACTTGAAATGGGTCACATACACGGGATCAAAACGTACCAGCGTGGTCCACAGGCGAATATCTGCTTCTGTTAACTGGTTGCCGGTCAGATAGCGATGCTGCCCCAGAATTTGCTCCAGACGCGCCAGGGATTGGAAGACTTTTTCCACGGCGTCGTCGTACGCTTCCTGGCTGGTGGCAAATCCGGCTTTGTACACACCGTTATTGACGTTGTCATAAATCCAGCCATTCAGCTCGTCGATTTGACTTTGCAGGGCTGACGGGTAGTAATCCCCGGCTTTTGCGCCCAAAGCATCAAAAGCGGTGTTAAACATGCGGATGATCTCCGCAGATTCGTTGCTGACAATGGTGTGATTTTTTTTATCCCACAACACCGGGACGGTTACCCGACCGCTGTAATGCGGATCGGCGTGTAAATAGAGCTGGTAAAGAAACTCGTGTTGATACAGCGTATCGCCGGTTGCAGCCGGGAAGGTATCGTCAAAGGTCCAGCCGTTTTCCAGCATCAGCGGATGCACAACGGAAACGGAAATAAACGGTTCCAGCCCTTTGAGCTTACGCAAAATCAGCGTACGGTGCGCCCACGGACAGGCCAGAGAAACGTAGAGATGATAGCGGTCTTTTTCGGCAGCGAATCCCCCTTCGCCCGTTGGACCCGGTGCGCCATCCGCGGTGAGCCAGTTGCGGTAAGCCGATGCTGAACGTTGAAATTTTCCCCCGGTTGATTTGGTGTCATACCAGGTGTCATGCCATACGCCGTCAATCAGTTGTCCCATTTTATCGCCTCCTCAGATAGCAAAAGCGAGGAGATGTCTCCTCGCTTTTTCATGTGTTCAGTATAGTTCGCTTACCACTTTTTATTCAGTACACGGTCGATGCTGAATGCGCCCGGACCGGTGATAGCCAGCAGCAGGAAACCGCCTGCGATGGTCAGGTTTTTCATGAACATCAGAGAGTTCACGCCTTCCGCAAAGTTGCTGTGGAAGATGAACGCTGTCAGCAGCGTGAAGCCTGCGGTGAACAGCGCGGTAGTACGGGTCAGGAAGCCGAACAGGATTGCCAGACCACCGCCAAACTCAAGCAGGATGACCAGCGGCAACATAAAACCAGGCACGCCCATGGCTTCCATATACTGTTGGGTACCCGCATATCCGGTGATTTTTCCCCAGCCTGCGGAAATAAACAGGATTGGCATCAGAATGCGCGCTACCAGTACACCAACATCTTCTAATTTCTTCATCATTCACTCCAGGAAACCACTCAGGCGGCTTATTGTGTTTTGTGTGCAACGACGCTGCAGAGCGCGTCGTTGCTGTCGATGGAGAGAATCATAAACGTGCTTAATGACAATTGTTAGCAAGGAAAACTGTCAAATTTTTTCAAAAATTTTGAGGTTAGGGGAGTGGAGGGATTAGCCGCGCAGTTGCTGTTGTCTGATGGTCGCTTTAACCAGGCGCCAGATGCTCCAGACGCTAAAACCGCGCTTAGCCCAGCGTACCAGCAGATTAGGGTTACGAATGGTACGAACTGCCATGATACTGCTACCCACTAACACCCAGCCACGTAGGTTCAACAGCGTTTTCCAGCCACGATCGTAGACTTCGGTGGCTTCCAGCCAGTCGCGGCGAGTAGCAGACAGATCCAGCCGTTGCTGCTGGATCTGTCCAAGCAGTTGCGCCTTACGTTGTTGACGTTCGACTTTACTGCTCATTATGCATCATCCTCCAGGGCCTGCCTGTCGTTTGCGAGTTCGTGGCGCGTATGGCGTAGCAGCGTTGTTTTGCGAGCTTTACGCAGAGTCCATATCCCGCCAATAAGCGCCATAACCAACAGCACAACGGTGGTGGCAATCATTGCGTTCAGGCGATATTGCGGATCAATGGCCCAGATGATAAGCACCATCAGGCTCATCAGCCCAAACGCCGCGAACAGCATGGTCAGCCCAAGCATCAGCAGGATCTGGATGAGATTTGATTTTTCCTCTTCCAGTTCCACGACGGCCAGCCGCAACCGCGTTTCTACGATCTCAACGAGAATCGTCAGGATCCGCTGTCCAATACCCAGTACGCTTTTGCCTGGACCTTGTGCGTGTTGAGAGTCAGCCATTGTTAACGGCGCGACAGCAGTACACCAAGCACCACACCGACTGCAGCGCCAATCCCGACGCCAGTCCATGGGTTTTCGCGTACATAGTTATCGGCTTTGGCCGCGGCTTCACGGGTCTGTTTGGCAATCACATCGCTGGTTTCACTCAGACGATGACGGCTCTCCCGCAGGGCGTGTTCGGCTTTGCTGCGAATTTTACTCATCTCTTCCTTCGACTTATCGCCAGAGGAGCTAAGTACTTCTTCAAGCGTATCCGCAAGAGATTTCAGCTCAGCGCGCAGGTTGTCCGTAGCATTATCTTTCGACATAGTTTTCTCCAGTTGAGTGGGTAGTTACCGTACTTAGTAATCGCGTGATTCGAGTTCTTTCAGCTCATTCTGAGCTTCGGCAAGCTTACGTTCGCGTTTGGCAATTTTATCCGCATCGCCTTTTTGCTTCGCCTCGGCTAAATCATCTTGACGCTCGGCTATCTCATCTTTCTGCTCTGCGATTTTTTTCTGATGGTCGGCGCGCAGTTTGCTGTCAGTACAATTGGCCCGAACCTCACTAAGTGCTTTGTTCAGACCATTGATGCGGTTCTGATTGTTGTGCTTTTCGGCATAGCTAATCTCCCGCTGAATATCCTGTTCTTTTTCCTGACAGAGGGTGGTGGCGTAACTGCCGGCACTGAGAGCGAAAAGGCTAATAGCCAAAGCGATGCGGTATTTCATTCTTGAACCTTCCATTGTGATTCGACGTTGTGGCTTGCGGTCGATGCTCCAGATTAATAAAACGTTGGGCCATAATCCCAGTTTATTAATCATAGGCGCTAAACGGTGAAATCACCAAAGTGAGTGATCTAATTCAGATTCCTGGAGATTAACCAAAACGGTGCGGGGTATCACGTAAGCGGGATAACCACTGCACCGCCTGATTATCATCATCCTGCTGAGCGATGACGAAACCATGTGGCAACGTACGGTCCAGCACCACTTTGGCGGCTGCGCTCTGCGCGCTGGAATCAAAAGTGATCAGCAGCGCGTCATTTTGCGGGGTAATGCTTTTAAAGCGGATGCCGTTGGCATCCAGGTGATGCCAGATAGAGAAGCCATCAGGCATGCTGGCTCCCTGGTTTATGGCGCGAATGGCCAGCGTTGACTCCTGCTGGCGAATAACCGACCAGGTCAGGAGCAGCGCGCCGATAAACAGCATAAAGGTGGTGGTCCAGGCAAGTCGTCGGAGCGTTATGCATGATTTCAGCATAATTTATCCTCGGTTCCCGTATTTCTTTTTCCACAGCACAACCAGTGAACCCGCCAGACCAAACACCAGTAACACCACAGGAAGCAGCATCAGGCAAGACATGAGCTGATCTTCATACTTAAGAAATACCGGCGTTTTGCCCAGCAGATAGCCAAGCGTTGTGAGGATCAGGACCCAAAGCAATCCGCTCATCCAGTTAAAGAACTGAAAGCGCGCATTATTCAGGCCGGATAACCCTGCGATGGTCGGCAGTAATGTTCTGACAAACGCAATGAAGCGACCAACCAGCAGCGCAGACAAGCCATGCTTATGAAAAAGATGATGCGCGCGCTGATGGTAATGCGCAGGAAGATGCGACAACCAGTTTTGCACGGTGCGGGTGTTTCCCAGCCATCGCCCCTGGATATAACTAAGCCAACAGCCGAGGCTGGCCGCGGTGGTGAGTAGCAGTACCGTTTGCGGAAAACCCATTGCGCCTTTGGCAATAAGCACGCCGACCAGTACCAGCAAACTGTCGCCGGGTAAAAATGCTGCTGGCAGCAGTCCATTTTCCAGAAACAAAATGGTAAATAGTACAAAATAGAGCATGCCAATCATGGAAGGATTGGCCAGAGTTTCAAAATCCTGAGCCCATAAAGCATTCAGTAATTGAGTCAGTAGTTCCATTCAATATTCCTGGAGAATCGGTTATCGTCATGCCTGTTTTTCTGGATTTTGTAACACCGCGATTTTATTGATATTTTTTGCAAGGTGCGCGGTCTGATACAAATTCACGGCCTGAACTGTTCCCTGTGAAGTTGTGAAGTTAGCAAGCTCTTAAACACAAAAATTCAAATAGCATCTAATTGTAACAAAGGTCAACGTTGTCCGTTATAGAAATTACGGTTGCTGAACTCTGATTTTGCTTATCGCATTAGAGGGAGGCGAGAGGATTTACACAGGCTGACATTTTATACCTAATGCTTACCAAGCATCAGGTACAGGCGCTTCGTCACGCCTGTATCGATAAGATTGATTATTTTGCGCCGTTAGCGGCCGTATCGAGATGAACGACCGGATTTTCAGTAAAAAGGTAACGGTCCGCGTTGAACTCAAAATCATCGCTGGTTTCGTTAAACAGCATCTGCTTCGTGTTCTCCAGATGCTGCCACATCGCCAGTTTCGCGGCATGGGGATCTTTGCGAATCAGCGCCCGCAGGATCTGATCATGGTCGTCGCACCAGTTATCTACTGTACGCGAGTCGATGTGGTCGTGCAGTTTTTTCCAGTAAGGGTTGTGAATACGCTGAGTCCACATTTTTTCCACGATGGCGGCCAGGGCGGAGTTCTGCGTGGCCAGCGCGACCTGCACATGGAACTGGAGATCCCATTCGGAGTCACGAAAGCTTTTTTCATTACGCGACTTCTCCTGAATTTCCATCAGTTTCATGATGTCCTGTTTGGTCACCTGAGTGGCGGCAAACTCGGCAATGTTGCTTTCAATGAGCTGTCGAGCCTGAAGCAGCTCAAAAGGACCGTAACTGGCGAATTCCAGACCTTCGTCGGGAGCAACATAATGTTTGGGTTGGTTAGAGATGACGTGGATCCCCGATCCTTTACGCACCTCAACATAGCCCTCAACTTCCAGCATGATAATCGCTTCACGAACCACGGTACGGCTGACATTTTTTTCATCGGCGATAAAGCGTTCGGCGGGAAGTTTGTCACCCACCAGATAGACGCCCTGCTCAATGCGTTCTTTAAGATCAGCGGCAAGTTGTTGGTATAAACGGCGTGGTTCAGTGATTTCCATATGCGCTCCAGGCATGATACGGCAGACTATATTTGTTATACCACTTTTGCGATTACGCCTCCACTCGCGAGGACAAAAAAGCCGCCAGATAGCTGGCGGCTTAGCATTATATAACCTTGCTGTATCGCATCTGGTTAACTTTGCGTCGCGGGATCGCCCGTCTGTGGACCTGAATCTATCTCGCTGGCTGATTTGTTCTGTAGTACCGTCCAGATGACCAACGCGCCAAGCAGGTCGAATACCGCCAGCACGGCGAACAGCGGGCTAAAACCGATGGTGTCGGCCAGCGCGCCAACGACCAGAGCAAACAGCGTGCTTGCAAGCCAGGCGGACATACCGGTCAGACCGTTCGCGGTTGCCACTTCATTACGACCAAATACGTCAGAAGAGAGCGTAATCAGCGCACCGGACAGCGCCTGGTGAGCAAAGCCGCCGATGCACAGCAGGGCGATAGCGATGTACGGGCTGGTGAACAGACCAATCATGCCAGGGCCAATCATCAGCAGCGCGCCCATGGTGACCACCATTTTACGGGACACGATCAGATTCACGCCGAACCAACGCTGGAACAGCGGTGGCAGGTAACCCCCAACGATACAGCCCAGGTCAGCAAACAGCATCGGCATCCAGGCAAACATGGCGATTTCTTTCAGGTTAAAGCCGTAGACTTTGAACATGAACAGCGGGATCCAGGCGTTGAATGTCCCCCACGCCGGTTCTGCCAGGAAACGCGGCAGCGCGATGCCCCAGAACTGGCGGTTACGCAGGATCTGGCCGAGCGACATTTTCTTCGAGGTTGTGTTTTTATGCTGTGATTCCTGGCCGTTCAGAATGTAATCACGTTCTTCATCAGACAGTTTTTTCTGGTCGCGTGGATGTTTGTAGAACACCAGCCAGGACATCGCCCAGATGAAGCTCAGGGCGCCGGAAATAATGAATGCCATCTGCCAACTGTGCATGACGATAGCCCAGACCACCAACGGTGGTGCAATCATCGCGCCGATAGAAGAACCAACGTTGAAATAACCCACGGCGATGGAACGTTCTTTTGCCGGAAACCATTCTGAACTGGCTTTCAGGCCAGCCGGGATCATTGCGGCTTCAGCTGCACCTACCGCGCCTCGCGCCAGCGCCAGTCCGCCCCAGCTGCCAGCCAGTGCGGTCGCGCCACAGAAGACGGCCCACAGAACGGCGAACATCGCGTAACCGATTTTTGTGCCGAGTACATCAAGCACGTAACCTGCCACGGGTTGCATTACGGTGTAAGCAGCAGAATACGCTGCGATGATATAGGAATACTGTTGAGTGGAGATGTGTAACTCTTCCATCAGAGTCGGCGCAGCTGCCGCCACAGTGTTACGTGTGAGGTAACCCAACACGGTGCCAAGCGTCACCAGTGCGATCATGTACCAACGTAACCCTTTAATTTTACGCATGTAAAACCTCATCGTTTTGTTATGTCCGCCAACGAGCGGTCATCTTCCAGTTCAGGGCGGAGGATGTTCTTTTACGAGGGGGGAACCGAAAAAAAAGCCGGTACTCCCCGAACGTTGCCATGTCAATAGTTGTGCTAATTCGGTTTCCGTACCGGTCAATCCGATGTTGATACATCGGTAATTTGCATTCCGTCGGCTTATGTATCGCGACGGCCAAAAGATAACTTGTCATACAACTTTAAAAGGTGAGTGCCATCACAAAAGTGTGAATCTTCGTGTGGTCATTATTTCGATTCAGCAAAGCCAGTACTGGCGCGGCCTGAAGCATGATTTACCTCTTTGAGAGTAATTTTTTTGTCATCATTTGTTGATCTAACTCACGAAAATATCTTCGGGGTGTGGAAATTGGTGTGATAACTTTGTCAACATCAAAACATAAGCAATCTGACGCACTCGTTGAGAGGAAGACGATAATGACTCCGTTTATGACTGAAGATTTCCTGCTGGATACCGAATTTGCCCGCCGTCTGTATCATGATTACGCCAAAGACCAGCCGATCTTCGATTACCACTGCCATTTACCACCGCAACAAATCGCTGAAAACTACCGTTTTAATAACCTGTATGACATCTGGCTGAAGGGTGACCACTATAAGTGGCGTGCGATGCGTACCAACGGCGTCGCTGAGCGCCTGTGTACCGGCGATGCCTCCGATCGTGAGAAGTTTGATGCCTGGGCCGCTACGGTTCCGCACACTATCGGTAACCCGCTGTACCACTGGACCCACCTCGAGTTACGTCGCCCGTTTGGTATTACAGGTAAGCTGCTGTCTCCGGCAACGGCTGACGAAATTTGGAACCAGTGCAACGAACTGCTGGCGCAGGATCAATTCTCCGCGCGCGGCATCATGCAGCAGATGAACGTGAAAATGGTCGGCACCACCGATGACCCGATCGATTCTCTGGAGCATCACGCCGCCGTTGCTAAAGACGGAAGTTTTGATGTGAAAGTGCTGCCGAGCTGGCGGCCGGATAAAGCCTTCAACATCGAACTGGCGACCTTTAACGATTACATGGCCAAGCTCGGTGAAGTCTCTGACACCGATATCCGTCGTTTCGCTGACCTGCAGACCGCGCTGACCAAACGTCTGGACCACTTCGCCGCTCACGGCTGTAAAGTGTCTGACCACGCGCTGGACGTTGTCCTTTTCGCGGAATCTAACGAAGCGGAGCTGGATAGCATCCTGGCTCGTCGTCTGGCCGGTGAAACCCTGAGCGAGCATGAAGTCGCCCAGTTCAAAACCGCTGTGCTGGTGTTCCTCGGTGCAGAATACGCACGTCGCGAATGGGTACAGCAGTACCACATCGGCGCGCTGCGTAATAACAACCTGCGTCAGTTCAAACTGCTGGGCGCGGACGTCGGCTTCGACTCCATCAATGACCGTCCGATGGCGGAAGAACTGTCCAAACTGCTGAGTAAGCAGAACGAACAGAACCTGCTGCCGAAAACCATTCTGTACTGCCTGAACCCGCGCGATAACGAAGTGCTGGGCACCATGATCGGTAACTTCCAGGGCGAAGGCATGCCGGGCAAAATGCAGTTCGGTTCCGGCTGGTGGTTCAACGATCAGAAAGACGGGATGGAACGTCAGATGACACAGCTGGCGCAACTGGGCCTGCTGAGCCGCTTCGTCGGCATGCTGACCGACAGCCGTAGCTTCCTGTCTTACACCCGTCACGAATACTTCCGTCGTATTCTGTGCCAGATGATCGGGCGTTGGGTTACTGCGGGCGAAGCCCCAGCCGACATCCAACTGCTGGGTGAAATGGTGAAAAACATTTGCTTCAACAATGCGCGCGATTATTTCGCCATTGAACTGAACTAAGGTCCGGGGTTGATATGCAATACATCAAGATCCATACGCTGGATAACGTTGCGGTAGCGCTCGCTGATTTGGCTGAAGGAACCTACGTTACCGTTGACGGGCAGGCGGTAACCCTGCGCCAGACGGTCTCTCGTGGTCATAAATTCGCACTCTGCGAGATCGCACAGGGTGAGAACGTCATGAAATATGGCCTGCCGATCGGCCATGCTTTGGTTGATATCGCGGCGGGCGAGCATATTCATGCTCATAACACGCGTACCAATCTGAGCGATCTGGATGAATATAGCTATCAACCCGACTTTCAGGAACCTGAAGCGCAACCAGCGGATCGTGATGTACAGATCTACCGTCGTGCCAACGGCGATGTTGGCGTGCGTAACGAACTGTGGATCCTGCCGACAGTAGGCTGCGTCAACGCCATGGCCCGTCAGATGCAGAATCGCTTCCTGAAAGAGACCAACGACGCTGAAGGTATCGACGGCGTGCATCTCTTCAGCCACACCTACGGCTGTTCACAACTGGGTGACGACCATATCAACACCCGCACCATGCTGCAAAACATGGTGCGCCACCCGAACGCGGGCGCAGTGTTGGTGGTCGGTCTCGGCTGTGAAAACAACCAGGTTGACGCTTTTCGCGAAACTTTAGGCGAGTACGATCCCGATCGCGTTCACTTTATGGTCTGTCAACACCAGGAAGACGAAGTGGAAGCGGGGATCGAACATCTTCACCAGTTGTACAACGTGATGCGTAACGATAAGCGTGAACCCGGTAAGCTGGGCGAGTTGAAGTTTGGTCTGGAATGCGGCGGCTCTGACGGCCTGTCCGGCATTACCGCCAACCCGATGCTGGGCCGTTTCTCCGACTACGTGATTGCCAACGGCGGCACCACCGTGCTGACCGAAGTACCGGAAATGTTCGGCGCCGAGCAACTGCTGATGGACCACTGCCGTGACGAAGAAACGTTCGGCAAACTGGTCACCATGGTGAATGACTTCAAGCAGTACTTCATTGCTCACGACCAGCCGATCTACGAGAACCCATCGCCGGGGAACAAAGCGGGTGGTATCACCACCCTGGAAGATAAATCGCTGGGCTGTACCCAGAAAGCGGGTTCCAGCCAGGTGGTGGACGTATTGCGCTACGGCGAACGTCTGAAAACGCACGGCCTGAACCTGCTGAGCGCACCGGGTAACGACGCAGTCGCCACCAGTGCACTGGCGGGCGCGGGCTGTCATATGGTGTTGTTCAGTACCGGTCGCGGTACGCCGTACGGTGGATTTGTGCCGACGGTGAAAATTGCTACCAACAGCGAGCTGGCAGCGAAGAAAAAGCACTGGATCGATTTTGACGCCGGACAACTGATCCACGGCAAAGCGATGCCGCAGTTACTGGAAGAATTTGTCGATACCATCGTCGATATCGCTAACGGTAAGCAAACCTGCAACGAGCGAAACGATTTTAGAGAACTGGCTATCTTTAAAAGCGGCGTAACCCTTTGATTGTAAATATGTAGGCCTGATAAGCGCAGCGCCATCAGGCTCAAACCGTGGCCGGATGGCGGCGAACATGCCTTATCCGGCCTACGAAATGGAGTTGGGGTTGCTTGCATGACCGCGTATTGGCTGGCTCAGGGCGTAGGTGTCATCGCCTTTCTAATCGGCATTACCACCTTTTTCAATCGCGATGAGCGCCGGTTCCGGCTGCAACTCGCTGTCTATAGTGCCACCATTGGTGTGCATTTTTTCCTGATGGGCGCCTGGCCTGCAGGAATGAGTGCCGAGCTTAATACTATCCGCACACTCGTCTCGATGCATACCCGCAAACTGTGGGTAATGACCGTTTTTATTATCCTCACCCTGGTTCTCGGACTTGCGAAATTACAGCATGCGATGGAGCTGTTGCCGATAATCGGCACGCTGGCCAGCACCTGGGCGTTGTTTCGCTGCCAGGGGTTAACCGTGCGTTGCGTTATGTGGTGCGCAACCGCCTGTTGGGTTATCCATAATTTCTGGCTAGGATCGATTGGCGGGACGATGATCGAAGGGAGTTTTCTGGTGATGAACGGCCTGAACATTATTCGCTTCCGGCGGATGCAAAAACGCGGAATTGATCCGTTCAAAATTGAAAAAAGCGTACAAGCTAAGAATCCCTCCGCCCGATGACGGAGGGGAGCAGAGATTAGCCGCGCAGGGCGTTGTTTGCCAGACGTTCGTCTTCTGCCTGGCAGGCAGCAGCGGTAAACAGGACGTCTGTAGAAGAGTTCAAGGCCGTTTCACAGGAGTCCTGCAGCCCCCCGATGATAAAGCCAACGGCAACCACCTGCATGGCGATGTAATTCGGAATCCCGAACATGTTGCACGCCAGCGGGATTAACAGCAGCGAACCACCCGCCACGCCCGATGCGCCACAGGCACACAGCGAAGCCACCACGCTGAGTAACAGCGCCGTCGGTAAATCGACCGGAATACCCAGCGTATTCACCGCCGCCAGCGTCAGCACGGTAATGGTGATCGCCGCACCCGCCATATTAATGGTGGCCCCCAGCGGAATAGACACTGAGTAGGTGTCACGATCCAGATTCAACTTCTCACACAGCGCCATATTCACCGGAATGTTTGCCGCGGAGCTGCGGGTAAAGAAGGCATACACGCCGCTTTCACGCAGACAGGCCAGCACCAGCGGATACGGGTTACGGCGAATTTTCCAGAATACCAGCAGCGGGTTAACCACCAGCGCGACCAGCAGCATACAGCCTACCAGCACGGCTAGCAGTTGAGCGTAGCCCCAAAGGGTGGCAAAACCGGTCGTTGCCAGCGTAGAGGAGACCAGACCGAAAATACCGATCGGCGCGAAACGAATCACCAGCTTCACCATAAAGGTGACGGCGTTAGACATATCATTGACCAGATTCTTGGTCGTTTCATTCCCATGACGCAGCGCAAAACCCAGGCCGACGGCCCATACCAGAATGCCGATATAGTTGGCGTTAAGCAGAGCATCAATCGGGTTAGAAACCATGCTCATCAGCAGGCTACGCATGACTTCGACAATGCCGGATGGCGGTACGATGTCGCTGGCGCTGCTGGAAAGATGCAGTGTGGACGGGAAGGCGAAGCTGAAGACAACCGCCGCTAATGCTGCGGAAAATGTTCCCAGCAGGTAAAGGAACAGGATTGGACGGATATTGGTTTTTTGTCCGTGCTGGTGGTTAGCGATGGACGCCATAACCAGCATCAGGACCAGAATAGGTGCCACGGCTTTTAATGCGCCAACGAACAGCGTACCCAACAGCCCGACGGCTTCTGCAGCAGGTTTTGACACCAGCGCCAGCAATATCCCCAGTACTAAACCGATCAAAATTTGTTTAACCAGGCTCCCTTGCGCCAAACGCGAGAGCAGCCCCGATGAACGTTGCGTAGTCATGTAGTAATCCTTTCATTGTGTTGTTGCTCATCCAGTGTGCATTCTGATGACGCATCTTTCTGGATGTAACAAAGTGTTTGCCTGGTTGAGTATAAGGAAAGATGAAGTCCCGGAAAGCGAAATCTCCTGATTTTTGCGTTCAGATCATGTTTTATAACTTTAAATTAACATTATTTTGACATGATAAACAAAAAGCCCGACGCACGCAGTGTGTTGTCGGGCTTTTCAGCTAGCGAATGAAAGTTACTGTATTTGCTGCTTTTTATCGTGCTGGTGATTAACCCACGCATTCACGACCAGCGTAACGAACAGAATACCGAACACCACGCCTAACGAGATAGCGATCGGGATATGGTAGAAATCGACGATCAGCATCTTAATACCGATAAACACCAGAATGACCGACAAGCCGTATTTCAGCATGGAGAAACGCTCCGCCACGCCAGCCAGCAGGAAGTACATCGCACGCAGACCCAAAATAGCAAACAGGTTCGAGGTCAACACGATGAACGGGTCGGTTGTGACGGCGAAGATTGCCGGAATACTGTCGACGGCAAAAATGACATCACTCAGCTCAACCAGAATCAACACCAGCATCAGCGGCGTGACGAACAGCAGTCCGTTTTTACGCACGAAGAATTTTTCGTCTTCGATGGTATCGGTCATGCGTAAATGACTACGCAGCCAGCGGACTAACGGTCTGTCGCCGATACCGGAAGCATCCTCTTTCGCCAGCGCCATCTTCACGCCGGTAAACAGCAGGAACGCGCCAAAGACGTACAGCAGCCATTCGAACTGGGCGATAAGCCAACTACCTGCGAAGATCATAATCGTACGCAGCACAATCGCGCCCAGTACGCCATACACCAGTACCCGACGCTGCAACGCAGGCGGTACCGAGAAGTAGCTGAACAGCATCAACCAGACAAAGACGTTATCTACCGCCAGTGATTTCTCGATCAGATAGCCAGTAAGGAACGCCAGCGCCTGTGGGTCGGCAACGGCGCGGCCCTGCGTTTGGGCCAGATACCACCAGAATGCGGCGTTAAACAGTAACGACAGCGTGACCCAGACGATGGACCAGGCTGCCGCCTGCTTCATCGACATGGTATGTGCGCCACGACGACCCTGTAGCAGCAGGTCGATGGCCAACATAATCACCACCACAACAGCGAAGCCGCCCCACAACAACGGTGTGCCGACAGTATTCATAATTCCCCCATGCATAAAAAAACGGCCAACGCCGAATGACGTTAGCCGCTGCTTTTTATGCATAGACCTTGCCATTCGGCAAGGTCTCACTTACAACAACAAAGGAATACGCTAGCGTATTCCTTTGTTGTTGCCCGGTGACCGGATGTGGTTTTGCACACATCGTAATGACGATCAACCGACAACGAAGTTACTCCCCTTTGCGGGTTACAAAATATTACAGGCCATGGATGCAGTCAATGGCCTGCAACATTCGTTTTACATACCTTTACGCAGTCAGCGACGTCACCGTTTCGTCTGCGGGGAAAATCACGCCGGTCTGACGGCGAATTTCCGTTTGCAGTTTGGCGGTGATCCGGCTGACGCTTAGTGCCGGATGATCCACTTCGCCAGATTCAACCAGATGAGCAAATGTCTCTGCCTCATACAGCATCGTATTGATATGCTGAGGCACCGTCAGATCCTGCGTTTTGCCACCACGCGCCACGAAGCATACTTTCTGACATTCAGAGATATGCTCAATGACCAGCAAACCCGACTCGCCCTGAATTTCACTGGCTAATACCGAGTCGCTGACTTTGGAGTGCTGGAGTGTAACGCTGAAATCACCGTAATTCAGTACGACCACGCCGTGGGCATCCACACCACTTTCCAGCAGGCTGGCGCTGGCCTGCACGCTCTGTGGTTCGCCCCAAAGCGCAACCGCTGAGGCCAGGCAGTAAAAGCCGATATCCATAATTGAACCGTTAGAGAACGCCGGATTAAACGTATTTGGATTTTCACCGTCCAGATAACGCTGGTAACGCGAGGAGTACTGGCAGTAATTGATAAACGCTTTCCTGATTCTGCCCACTTTGGGTAACGCTTGCTGCAGCAGCAGGAAGTTAGGCAGGCTGGCGGTCTTAAATGCTTCAAACAGCACCACCTGATTTTCGCGCGCGCAGGCGATAGCGGCTTCAGCTTGCGCCAGATTTGAGGCCAGCGGCTTTTCGCAAATGACATGCTTTTTGTGCTGCAAAAATAGCGCTGTCTGCGGGAAATGCAGGGAGTTTGGGCTGGCGATGTAGACGGCGTCAATCGCATCACTGCTGGCCATCGCTTCCAGCGAGGTAAACAGGTGCTCGACGAGATAATCGTTGGCGAAGGTCTGTGCCTGCTCAAGACTGCGGGAATAAACTGCGGTTAACTTATACTTGCCGGTTTCATGGGCGGCATCGACAAACTGGCGAGTGATCCAGTTTGTGCCAATTACTGCGAAACGTATCATAAAGGCCTTCAGGCTGCTAAAAGGGATCCTTTCGTCAATTTAGCATGCCCTGAAGACAAAGCCAGTGCGCGACTACGCACTTTGCTTTAACGATTGTTGCGTTAACCACAGGCGGGTATCGAACTCCAGTTGATGGTACTGAGGTTCCATATGACAGCACAGTTGGTAAAACGCTTTGTTATGCTCTTTTTCTTTCAGATGCGCCAGTTCATGGACCACGATCATTCGCAGGAAGGGTTCCGGGGCATTGCGAAAAACGGTCGCCACGCGGATCTCCGCTTTGGCTTTTAGCTTGCCTCCCTGCACGCGAGAAACGGCGGTATGCAGTCCCAGCGCATTCTTCAGGACGTGGATCTTGCTGTCGTACATCACCTTATTCAGCGGCGGGGCGTTACGCAGGAACTGATTTTTCAGATCTTGCGTATATTGCCAAAGCGCTTTGTCGGTCGCGAAGTCATGCGTACCCGGATAGCGCTTCTCCAGTACTGCGCCCAGACGCTGTTCGCTAATCAAGGTTCGAACCTGGACGAGTAAGTGCTCAGGATAGCCCTGGAGATAAGTTAGTTGGTTCATTAATGTCCACGCAAATCATAAAAGTGTATACTCACGCACCCTTTTCAGGGATACGCCGAAATTTTACCATTCAGGAGGGCCGATGAGCCACATAGACAACGGTTTCCGTTCGCTGTCACTTAAACGTTTCCCGGAAACGGATGACGTTAACCCGCTGCTGGCGTGGGAAGCGGCGGATGAATATCTGCTGCAACAGCTGGACGATACCGAGATTAGCGGCCCGGTGCTGATCCTGAATGATACCTTTGGCGCGCTGGGCTGTGCGCTGGCGGAGCACACGCCGTACAGCATCGGCGACTCCTACTTAAGCGAGCTGGCGACGCGTGAAAATCTGCGTCACAACGACATCGCCGAAGCGAGCGTCAAGTTCCTCGACAGCACCGCTGACTATCCGCAGGCGCCGGGCGTGGTGCTGATTAAAATTCCTAAAACCATGGCGCTGCTGGAGCAACAGCTGCACGCGCTGCGTGAAGTGGTGACGCCGCAAACGCGGATTATTGCCGGAGCGAAAGCACGCGACATTCATACCTCGACGCTGGAGCTGTTTGAAAAGGTGTTGGGTCCAACCACCACGACGCTGGCGTGGAAAAAAGCCCGTCTGATCAACTGTACGTTCAGCAAACCTGAACTTGCCGCTGCTTCGCAAACGCTAAGCTGGAAGCTGGAAGGTACCGACTGGACTATCCATAACCACGCTAACGTTTTCTCTCGTACCGGACTGGATATCGGCGCGCGCTTCTTTATTGAGCACCTGCCTGC
>NZ_JAHLQZ010000439.1:0-470 GCF_018919505.1 Citrobacter sp. S55_ASV_140 | reverse complement strand
CCAGAAAACAACGCCTGTCGATATCTGCAAAAAATGCGATCTAACTCACTGAAGCAAATAGCAAACTCTGAAACAACACCGATTTGTACACTTTGCTTTACACTTTTAGTGATGTGTATCACAAATAGTAGCCAGCGAAGTGATCCGACTCTCACAAAATGGGGTGTACTCATTCACCAATACAAAATGAGAACAGCCTGGAAAGTAAAGTTTTCAGTATTTCCCGTCGCAGGTAACGCTCAACAGCGAACGACAAAACAACACGCAAAAAAAAACTTGTTGAATATGAATAGGTAAAAAAATGACGTGTGATTTGCATCACTCACATTTACAGATTTTGGAATTATTGCCAGTGATTAATGTTGCTCGAGCTATTTCCATAATCAATTAAATCTTGCATAGTGCCTCCACATTATTTCTCCCCCTGGCTCAGGAGGCGAATAGTTATATTTCATCAGACTTTATTGATG
>NZ_JAHLQZ010000438.1:0-489 GCF_018919505.1 Citrobacter sp. S55_ASV_140 | reverse complement strand
TAGTGATCCGGTGGTTCTGAATGGAAGGGCCATCGCTCAACGGATAAAAGGTACTCCGGGGATAACAGGCTGATACCGCCCAAGAGTTCATATCGACGGCGGTGTTTGGCACCTCGATGTCGGCTCATCACATCCTGGGGCTGAAGTAGGTCCCAAGGGTATGGCTGTTCGCCATTTAAAGTGGTACGCGAGCTGGGTTTAGAACGTCGTGAGACAGTTCGGTCCCTATCTGCCGTGGGCGCTGGAGAATTGAGGGGGGCTGCTCCTAGTACGAGAGGACCGGAGTGGACGCATCACTGGTGTTCGGGTTGTCATGCCAATGGCACTGCCCGGTAGCTAAATGCGGAAGAGATAAGTGCTGAAAGCATCTAAGCACGAAACTTGCCCCGAGATGAGTTCTCCCTGAGACCTAGAGTCTCCTGAAGGAACGTTGAAGACGACGACGTTGATAGGTCGGGTGTGTAAGTGTAGCGATACATTGAGCTAACC
>NZ_JAHLQZ010000437.1:0-489 GCF_018919505.1 Citrobacter sp. S55_ASV_140 | reverse complement strand
TAGTGATCCGGTGGTTCTGAATGGAAGGGCCATCGCTCAACGGATAAAAGGTACTCCGGGGATAACAGGCTGATACCGCCCAAGAGTTCATATCGACGGCGGTGTTTGGCACCTCGATGTCGGCTCATCACATCCTGGGGCTGAAGTAGGTCCCAAGGGTATGGCTGTTCGCCATTTAAAGTGGTACGCGAGCTGGGTTTAGAACGTCGTGAGACAGTTCGGTCCCTATCTGCCGTGGGCGCTGGAGAATTGAGGGGGGCTGCTCCTAGTACGAGAGGACCGGAGTGGACGCATCACTGGTGTTCGGGTTGTCATGCCAATGGCACTGCCCGGTAGCTAAATGCGGAAGAGATAAGTGCTGAAAGCATCTAAGCACGAAACTTGCCCCGAGATGAGTTCTCCCTGAGACTTTGAGTCTCCTGAAGGAACGTTGAAGACGACGACGTTGATAGGTCGGGTGTGTAAGTGTAGCGATACATTGAGCTAACC
>NZ_JAHLQZ010000436.1:0-489 GCF_018919505.1 Citrobacter sp. S55_ASV_140 | reverse complement strand
GGTTAGCTCAATGTATCGCTACACTTACACACCCGACCTATCAACGTCGTCGTCTTCAACGTTCCTTCAGGAGACTCTAAGTCTCAGGGAGAACTCATCTCGGGGCAAGTTTCGTGCTTAGATGCTTTCAGCACTTATCTCTTCCGCATTTAGCTACCGGGCAGTGCCATTGGCATGACAACCCGAACACCAGTGATGCGTCCACTCCGGTCCTCTCGTACTAGGAGCAGCCCCCCTCAATTCTCCAGCGCCCACGGCAGATAGGGACCGAACTGTCTCACGACGTTCTAAACCCAGCTCGCGTACCACTTTAAATGGCGAACAGCCATACCCTTGGGACCTACTTCAGCCCCAGGATGTGATGAGCCGACATCGAGGTGCCAAACACCGCCGTCGATATGAACTCTTGGGCGGTATCAGCCTGTTATCCCCGGAGTACCTTTTATCCGTTGAGCGATGGCCCTTCCATTCAGAACCACCGGATCACTA
>NZ_JAHLQZ010000435.1:0-494 GCF_018919505.1 Citrobacter sp. S55_ASV_140 | reverse complement strand
GATCAAAGGTTGTGCTGTGAACGGCGTACACGCCAACCGCGGAGACTGCCGCGATAGCCGGTACCAAAAACCACAGCGGGATGGTCAGCATACGAGTAAACAGGCCGATCAGCGGGATGTTCATCACCAGCAGCATCACGTTGGCAATCAGCAGCGCCGCAATCAGTCCCCAAACGATATCCGGCTGCTCGGTAAACATCGCCGGGCCAGGGGTGATGTTGTACAGGGTCAGCGCGCCCATCATCACCGCCGTGGTGCCGGAGCCTGGAACGCCGAGCGTCAGCATCGGAATAAAAGAGCCACAGGCCGAGGCATTGTTCGCGGCCTCAGGTGCCGCCACACCGCGAATATCCCCCTTGCCGAAGCTGTCGCTGTTGCCGCTGAGCTTTTTCTCGGTCATGTAGGTGATAGCGCTGGCAATGGTGGCGCCTGCGCCAGGCAGAACGCCGACGAAAAAGCCAATCACCGATGAACGCAGGGTGGCGCCCACGCAC
>NZ_JAHLQZ010000434.1:0-513 GCF_018919505.1 Citrobacter sp. S55_ASV_140 | reverse complement strand
AGTTATTTAGTAATCCATTAATATTATTAAGGTATTTGTCCCTTACCCAATCGAGCACAAAACGGTTTGGCGCATACAAAGCCAGCGTGTTATCGCTCAGTTCCGCCTGCAACGGGCGTATCCACATACTGAATTCTGTGGCTGGTAACTCATCCTGCAATCGGGCAAGACACTGCTGCCAAAGCGAAAGTGACACGGCGGACTCCACTCGAACAAAAGTCGATAAATGACAAAGGCTGAAACATTCATGATTGTTGACGCACATCGACAAGACCCTATGCAAAGGGTGACGTGCGAATTGCTATCTGCAATTTTACCCGATCAGGATCCATTGAAACGATCGGGACCGCGGATCATAGCGTAAACTGAGAAAGAGATCTTCTGTTTCTCACAGATTCTTCCCGATTTATCCACAGGATGATCCAGAATCGGCTAAGTGTAAACGATCCTGGAGAAGTGCTGCAGGTTTTAGCGCGCATATTGAAAAAATTAATGAGTAAAGATGCTTTACTG
>NZ_JAHLQZ010000433.1:0-519 GCF_018919505.1 Citrobacter sp. S55_ASV_140 | reverse complement strand
TGCTTGAGGCACTAATATAAGGTTCGGCAGAGAAGCGGTATTCAACGTCAACGTGTTTACTCAGGACTTCTTTACTGAAAATGCCACACATAAACAGAACTGTACCTCGTTTAACCCAAAACGTGTTATCACATACAACGTAAATAATGGCAAGCCATTTTTAAACGTGTCTCGATCGGTCGCACAAATCCTGTTGTTCATCAAACAACCACTGCACAGTTATGCGCCAGACCGAGCAGAGTTATATTCTCACCTCTCTCCCCTTGCCCCGTCAGGCTTGCACCGTCACAGGGACATTTCTACCATAGCTCAATAGCTTCGGTTGTTCCAGGTTATCTGTCACAGGGGCTGGTGGATATCATTTTTTATGCTTAGTAATGCATAAAATGTCACAAGCGTAAAAATGAGATCCGCCTTTTGGTTTTGCACTAAAATAATGAAAGAATGATGACAATGCACAAAAAAAGTAAGAGAAACGTTTCGCTGTGAATAAGACGATCGCTATCACAAAAATGACAT
>NZ_JAHLQZ010000432.1:0-523 GCF_018919505.1 Citrobacter sp. S55_ASV_140 | reverse complement strand
ACGATACACCAAGTGATTTTTTCATAGCGCAGTTGTACGCTTTCTAAATGCCCGGTTCCCCGCTCGCGCCTTGAGCATGTTAAAAACGGTGTTCAAGGCATTAAACAAACTTACTTCTACTAGCCTTTACCAGTGGCAGCCATACCGCATTATCGCAGCGCGCTACGCCTAACAAGAGAAATCTTTTATCATTGCCTTCTTTAATACCGCAACCAGAGGTGCTTTATGGACAACCTTTCCTTTCTCTATTTATTGATTTTCCCGGCCAAAAAGATGATGAAAATTGGTAAAGCTAATAACATCTATAACCGCATTCAATCACTAACACGAACCTGGGGCGAAGTGGATTTTGAGCGCTCTTACCAAATTATCGTGCCGCAGTCAGAGGTTTTTAAACTAGAAAAAATGCTGCATTTTCTGTTAACCAATTACCAGACAGGCATTGATGCAGGCGATGGTTATACCGAACTGTTTACCATTGAGGCACTGGAACCTGCGATTAAGCATATTCATTATATTATTG
>NZ_JAHLQZ010000431.1:0-536 GCF_018919505.1 Citrobacter sp. S55_ASV_140 | reverse complement strand
GCCTTCCTCCTCGCTGAAAGTACTTTACAACCCGAAGGCCTTCTTCATACACGCGGCATGGCTGCATCAGGCTTGCGCCCATTGTGCAATATTCCCCACTGCTGCCTCCCGTAGGAGTCTGGACCGTGTCTCAGTTCCAGTGTGGCTGGTCATCCTCTCAGACCAGCTAGGGATCGTCGCCTAGGTGAGCCGTTACCTCACCTACTAGCTAATCCCATCTGGGCACATCCGATGGCAAGAGGCCCGAAGGTCCCCCTCTTTGGTCTTGCGACATTATGCGGTATTAGCTACCGTTTCCAGTAGTTATCCCCCTCCATCGGGCAGTTTCCCAGACATTACTCACCCGTCCGCCACTCGTCACCCGAGAGCAAGCTCTCTGTGCTACCGTTCGACTTGCATGTGTTAGGCCTGCCGCCAGCGTTCAATCTGAGCCATGATCAAACTCTTCAATTTAAGTTTGATGCTCGTGAATTAAACTTCGTAATGAATTACGTGTTCACTCAGAGACTTGGTATTCATTTTTCGTCTTGCGACGT
>NZ_JAHLQZ010000430.1:0-539 GCF_018919505.1 Citrobacter sp. S55_ASV_140 | reverse complement strand
TCCTAATACCGGGCCAATACCCAGCCGCGATGCCAGCGGCACCGCAGCGACCGCCGCGAAGAGGAACAACACTCCCGCGGTCAATAAATCAGAACCTTCCATCAGCGGCCTCCCACAGGAATCGGATTCGCCAGCCAGTCACCGTACGCTTTAGCATGGCTGTCCAGCTCCTGCTTCGTTTGCCGCCTTGCCCAGTAAACGATGATTGGGCTCATCCAGTGCATGCGGCACATACCGGCCGTTAGCTCAAAAGGGCGCAGTACATCGCTCATCGGATAACGGTTCAGCGCGTCATAACGGTACGCGCTTTCCGGTTCACCGGTGGTGATGACGCTTCGCCAGTACTTTCCCGCCAGTTGATTCCCTCCGGGACCGCTGGCAAATCCGCGGCTCAGAACACGGTCAAGCCACTCCTTTAACAGCGCCGGGCAGCTATAGGTGTAGAGAGGATGCTGAAAAACAATCACATCATGCTCGCGCAGCAGCACCTGCTCATGCGGAATGTCGATGAAAAAATCAGGATAGTGCGCGTAAAGATC
>NZ_JAHLQZ010000042.1:0-29682 GCF_018919505.1 Citrobacter sp. S55_ASV_140 | reverse complement strand
GGATAACGACAACGAAACGCTGTATCACTATTTTCGTCAGTCCTGCCAGCATTGTGATGATGCGCCCTGTATTGAGGTCTGTCCAACCGGCGCCTCCTGGCGAGATGAGAACGGCATTGTCCGGGTCGACACGTCTTCGTGTATCGGCTGCAGTTACTGCATAGGCGCGTGCCCTTATCAGGTCCGCTATCTCAATCCGCGCACCAAAGTGGCTGATAAATGCGACTTTTGCGCTGAATCACGTCTGGCGAAAGGTTTTCCACCGATCTGTGTTAACGCCTGCCCGGAACACGCGCTGATTTTTGGTCGTGAAGATAGCCCGGAGATTCAGACCTGGCTGCGGGAAAACAAGTATTACGAGTATCAACTTGCAGGCGCCGGGAAACCCCATCTGTATCGTCGGTTCGGTCAACATTTGATTAAAAAGGAAAATGTATGAACGCGTCGCAGAATGCCGAACAGTTTCACGCCCAGCTTGCGCAATATGTCCCTATGTTTTCTCCTGACTACTGGCCAGTGTGGCTGGTCATCGCCGGATTAATGCTGGTGGGAATGTGGCTGGTGCTGGCGCTACACGCCATGCTGCGCTTTCGTGCCGCGCATAAAGCGTCTGCAGGGCACGGTGAGAAGATCTACTTATACTCGAAGGCTGTCCGCTTGTGGCACTGGTCGAACGCGCTGTTATTTCTGCTACTTCTGGCCAGTGGACTCGTCAATCACTTCTCGGCCGTTAGCGCGTCGGTGATGAAAAGCCTGCTTACCGTACACGAAGTCTGTGGTTTTTTGCTGCTCGCCTGCTGGATTGGTTTTGTCCTGATCAACCTGATTGGCGGTAACGGACATCACTATATTATTCAGCGGCAGGGTTGGATCGGACGCGCGCAAAGACAAACGCGTTTTTACCTGTTTGGCATTATGCAGGGAGAGTCACATCCATTCCCGGCATCAAAGCGTTCGAAATTCAATCCGCTACAGCAGGCGGCCTATGTTGGCGTGATGTATGGTCTGCTGCCGCTGTTGTTGATATCGGGTCTGTTATCGCTCTATCCGGCGGTAGTCGGCGATCTGTTCCCCGGTGTGCGTTACTGGTTGTTACAGGCGCATTTTGCGCTGGCAATAATCAGTTTGTTTTTCATTTTTGGGCATCTTTATCTTTGCACTACGGGCCGCACGCCGGGCGAAACCTTCAAGTGCATGGTGGATGGCTATCACCGGCATTAAGCGATGATGATTACGCGTGATGACTTACGGGCCTGGCGCGTTGGGCCCGTAATGTACCGCTGGTTTCTACGTACTTTTCCCGCCGGGGGAAGTTATGCCGATGTACATCGTGCGCTCCAGCGGGAAGGGTATATCGACTGGGCAAATAGTCTGGTGGAATACGGCTGGTCAAAATGGCGGGAAGAGGAGAGTTTTGTCCGGCAGGATATTCGCGCGATGGGAAATATTTCCCGCGTGAAAACAACAGGGGGGACCAGCAGCCCGCTGGCGAGTGCGGAAGATAATGTCAGCTTTGGCTGTGCGGATGATAACGTTAAAATCGCCAGCGCTGGCTATGCCGCGCAAATTGCCAGTGCAGGTTACAGCGTACGTATAGGCAGCGTAGGCTATAACGCGCATATCGGCAGCTCGGGCGATCGCGGGCGAATTGCGGTCGCGGGAAATTCAGCGCGTATCAGTAGCGTGGGTGACGGTACGCGCATCGCCAGTGCCGGCATGCGTGTACGCATCAGTGCACTGGGCGACAGAAATCGGATTGCCTGCAGCGGTGATTTAACCCAGCTAGCCTGTTTCGGTGCGGAATCGAAAATCGCCAATTGCGCAGACAATATCCATATTATTGCCAGCGGAGAGAACGCCGTTGTTGCCAGTACTGGCACTGTCGATTCGATAATACTCGGTCCTGGCGGATGCGCGGCGCTGGCCTATCATGATGGCGAAAGAATGCGTTTTGCGCTTGCCGTTGAAGGTGAAAAAAATATCCGGGCTGGCGTGAAATATCGGCTCAACGAAGACCACCAGTTCGTGGAATGTTGAGCCTTGAGGTCATTTTAGCGCGAATCGTCGCTGGGTGAATTTTTCCAGGCTAAAGCACAGCAGGTAATAGACCAGTCCGGTAAAGATAAAAATGGCCGCCGGATAGATTTGCACCCGGCTATTAACCTGACCGGCAACCGTCGTGAGTTCTGGCACATTGACGATAAACGCCAGCGACGTGTCCTTCAGTAGTCCAATAAATATCCCGGTCAGCGACGGCATAATGTTGCGCAGCACTTGCGGCAATAAAATAAGCCACAGGGCCTGGTACGGGCGAAAACCCTGCACCACTGCCGCTTCATATTGCCCGCCAGGTAAGGCGCTAATTCCTGCATACACCGAGTGCATCACCGAGGCGGCGGTGAACCATGCCAGTGCCAACGTCACGGTAACTGCGCCAGGCAGATCGCTTCCAGTCAGCATGGGGAGCAAATACCACATCCAGAAAATCACAAAGATTAACGGAATGCCGCGAATAAACTCGGCCCAGATAAACAGTCCTTTGCGCATCGCGCCAGGAAAACGCCAGGCGCAGCAGGCAAGAACTATCCCACCGGGAAGTGCCAGCAATGCCGCGCCGATAGCCATCAGCAAAGTAAGCAGAACGCCGCCGGGTTGGCCTTCGGTCACGCGTCCCCACAGAAGATAGTCAAGATTGTCAGTAATGACCGAAATATTAGCGATCATGCGATATGCTCCTGACGCTGAACAGACGGGCTTTTGCCCTGAACGGTTTACCTGACACAGTTTTTGGTCCAAGGCGCGTAAGCAGCATACCTGACACGATACCGATGAGCAGATAGAGCGCTGTTCCAACGGCAAAGGCTTCCAGTGCATGCGCGTTATAGCTCTCAATTTGCCGCACCTGATAGGTCAACTCTGCAAATCCAATACCGCTGGCAAGCGAGGAGAGCTTCATCAGGTTGAGATATTGCCCAACGATGGGCTGCCATGCGTTCGCCAGTCCCTGGGGAAGGAGAATGTGACGAAAAACCGCCCATGAGGAAAAGCCCTGGGCAATGGCCGCCTCGCGTTGTCCGGCAGAAACCGCCTGCAAACCAGAGGCAATCTCCTCGACCAAAAAGGCTGAAGTAAAAACACCCAGCCCCCAGGCAGAACAAAGAAACTCCGGCGTTAACCACCAGACGTCACCCGGCAGAACTGACCATGGGTGTTCAGCATTAATAAAGGTAATCACGTCACGGGGTAGCCAATTCCATGCAGCGAAATACCAGAACATCAGTTGCACCAGTAAAGGCGTATTGCGAAAAGCGGAGACCCACACGCCGACCACCGCGGTGGCAATGCGATTGCCTGTCAAACGTAAACCGAGTAGTAGGAGAGCAAAGAGAGTGGCGAGCGTGACGCCTGCCAGCGTCACCCATAGCGTGGTGAGAAAACCGGAAATTATCCATTGCAGAGGTTGCCCGCTCAGCACCCCCTGCCAGTCCATTAGATGCATTATAACGGTAACTCCTGGTGTAACGGGTCGAGCACTTTTTTCAGGAAACGCTGGGTTCTGGGATGTTGTGGGCGGGTGAAGAAATCCTCCGGCGAGGCGACTTCCAGGATATCGCCGCCATCAATGAATACCACACGATCGGCAATCTCACGAGCGAAGTGCATTTCATGAGTCACGACGATCATCGTGATACCGCTGTGAGCCAGATTTTTCATCACTTGTAACACCTCGCCGATCATTTCTGGATCCAGCGCGGAGGTGGGTTCATCAAACAAAATGATTTGTGGCGATGAAGCCAGCGCGCGGGCAATGGCAACGCGCTGTTGCTGCCCGCCGGATAACTGAGCGGCATAGGCATCGGCTTTCTCGAGCAGTCCCACTTGATCCAGCAATTCGAGTGCCCGGCCTTTTGCTTCCGCTTTGTTCCAGCCGTGAACATATTCCAGCGCCAGCGCAATGTTTTGCAGCGCGGTCAGATGCGAATAGAGATTGAATTGCTGAAATACAAAACCGATACGGCTGCGTAACTGGCGTAATGCAGCGCCGCGCAACTGACTAATCGGTTTATCATCAATGAAAATTTCGCCATCGCTGAGCGACTCAAGCTGGTTGATAAGACGTATAAGAGTGGATTTTCCAGAGCCAGAAGGACCCAAAATGGTCACCACTTCACCAGGTTCAACTGCCAGGCTGACGCCGTTAAGTACGGTATGAGCGTCATACTGTTTAAACACATTGTGCAGTTTGACGCTTGCCTGACCCAATTGGGTAGAATCCGCAGCCGAAGCTGCGGAACGATGAAAAAGAGCTGAGAGCATATTACTTGGCTTCTATTTTAAAGGCGCGGGGCTGCGGGTTTTTAGTTTCAGGGCCGAACCACACATCATAAATTTTTGCTGCCTGACCAGTAGACTCCAGCTCCAAAAGTTCATCGTTGACGGCTTTTAACAAAGCCGGTTCGCCTTTTTTTACCCCCACGCCGATCTCTTCTTTACTCAGCAGGTCCGGCAAAATTTTAAAATCTGCTTTATCCGGCGCACCGCTTAACAAGCCCGCCAGGATTGTACTGTCCTGGGTGATGGCCTGCACATTACCGTTGCGTAAGGCGGTTAATGCCAGGGGGATATCGTCATAGGCCAGTACGCGCGACTGCGGGAAGCGCTGATGTAACGCCTGCTCACCGGTAGTACCTTTTACCGCGCCGATTCGCGCTTTGCTGTATTCATCGAGCTTGTCCGGGGATTTTGCTGGCACAAGGAACTGCTGGCCGGTGACAAAATAGGGCACGGAGAAATCGATCACTTGTGCACGCTCAGGTGTGATCGTGATATCCGCTACGATTAAATCGGCTTTACCGGATTGTAATAGCGGAATACGGTTGGCCGGATTGGTGGCCACCAGCTCCAGTTTTACCCCCAGGGATTTGGCCAGCGCTTCGGCAAAATCGACGTCGTAGCCGACAATCTTATGCGTTTTTGCATCAACTGAACCGAACGGTGGATTGGCGTCGAATGTCGCCACTTTAACGACGCCGGCGGCTTTGATATCGGCCAATTGGTCAGCCTGAGCCTGTGAGACGCTAATGCCAGAGGCCAGCAGCACGCTGAGTGCCAGAAGTGTTTTTTTAGCGCTGTGAATTTTCGTTGCCATCATTGTATGAAATCCCTGTAGTTTTTGGTTTGTGCTTTTTACGCTCCCATAACTTACGATTCAGACAAAATAAGAAAAAATTCTTATCTATATACAAAATGTTATTAGTGAAAGGGGGGAGAACAGGAGTGATGTGCGCGAACGTTGAGAAACGCTACGTGATTACCCTCATGACCTGTACCATACGTCAATAAAGTTAATGGCTGGGGACAAGCATGCTGCGTGATAATTTTAACGATCTTTATTATCTCATTATCGTCGCCCGCGAGCGGAGTTTTACGCGGGCTGCGGCAAAGCTCGGGGTCTCGCAGTCAGCGTTAAGCCATGCGATACGTGGACTCGAAGAGCGGCTGGATGTCCGACTCCTGACCCGTACCACGCGCAGCGTCGCGCCGACTGAAGCCGGAGAACGGCTCATCAACAGTATCAGTCCGCGTTTTGATGACATTGAAACGGAGCTGCTGGCATTAACTGACATCCGTCAGCGGGTGGCGGGTAACATTCGCCTTACCTTGGGTGAACATGCGTTGCAATCGACCGTCTGGCCCGCGCTGGCGCCTTTTTTGCAGGCTTATCCTGAAGTGAAAGTGGAAATGACCCTCGACAACAGCCTGACGGATATTGTGGCTGGCCGTTATGACGCGGGTATTCGTCTCGGCGAGCAGGTGGCAAAAGATATGGTTGCTGTCAGAATTGGTCCGGACTGGCGCATGGTGGTGGTCGGTTCACCCGCTTATTTTGCCCGCCATGGTAAACCACTCACCCCACACGATCTGCAAAACCATAACTGCATCAACATGCGCATGCCAACGTTGGGCGGGCTGTATGCCTGGGAATTTAGCAAAGGCGGACAAGATTTACGCGTGCGGGTTGAAGGGCAGCTTATTTTTAACAATCTCCCCCCGCGGATTAGCGCAGCGATTGCCGGGATGGGGCTGGCATTTGTGCCGGAAGATACTGTCGAACAGGCGGTGACTGACGGTGCGCTGGAAAAAGTGCTGGAGGACTGGTGCGAACCCTTCCAGGGCTATTATATGTACTACCCCAGCCGCAGGCAGCACACCGCCGCCTTTGCCAAATTGATTGAGGCTTTACGGTATACGGGCTGAAACGGGAAGGGGTAACAGGCGATAAAAAACCGGCATTGCGCCGGTTCGGAAATCAGATTTTGCAGGCGTCGCCGCAGTCATTATCAGCAATAATTTCCTGCGCTTTCTTATCTGCATCTTCCAGACGTTCAGCATTACGCTCTTGCGCTTCTTCCAGTCCATCAAAGACCAGATTATCGAGATCAATTTCCATCATTCACCTGCTCAGGTTCAGCCTTTAACATCACACTATTATATTGCAAAAATGTTGCTTAACAGCAGCGATTATTGCTACTTAGCCCCGAACTTAAATCAGATGCGCATGTTTTTCCGCCAGCGTAGCCCACGGTTGGCGGCTGCGAAGATCCATTGGTCATAAATACTGCTAAATGCCAGCGCTTTCTACCGTTTTGCTCTCACTTTTTCATTAACGTGACATGCGATCATTTTTAACAACTCTGCGACAAAATCACTATACATATAACTTAATATCTTTTATACATTAATTGTTCAACCCTGCGACTATTCCACAAAAGAGAAAGATATATGGAACAGACACCTGATAAGAA
Source organism: Citrobacter sp. S55_ASV_140 (assembly GCF_018919505.1). Classification (NCBI taxonomy): domain Bacteria; kingdom Pseudomonadati; phylum Pseudomonadota; class Gammaproteobacteria; order Enterobacterales; family Enterobacteriaceae; genus Citrobacter; species Citrobacter sp. S55_ASV_140. The sequence goes on along the minus strand of NZ_JAHLQZ010000042.1, from coordinate 22,876 downwards.
AAACGATAATTTTCATAAAGATGGCAAAGAACAGTTCAATCGCTCAATCGGTTTAATTTCTAATTTCGCGTTGGGGTTTACCTACCTTTCGCCGCTCACTGCCGTCTATTCGCTGTTTGCGCTGGCCGTAACGCTGGCGGGGCCGCCCGCAGTATGGTGGATTTTAATCGTCGCATGTGGCCAGCTTTTAGTGGCGTTGGTATTTGGCGAGGTCGCTTCCCAGTATCCGATAACCGGTGGACTGTATCCCTGGGCGAGAAGATTATGGGGCAAGAAATATGCCTGGATTGCCGCCTGGATTTACCTGTGGGCGCTGGTGGTCACCATTACGTCAATTGCGGAATATACCTCGACGTTTGTTGAGTCGCTGTTTCACTATGGTCAAACGCCTGCCACCATGTTGCTGACGTCTGTCCTGCTACTGCTGTTGATGATGGCTGTTAACATGTCCGGGACCAAAAACCTGGCCAGAGTCGCCAAAATTGGCTTCTGGTGTGAAATTGTCAGCGTGATTGCGCTGGGAATTTACCTGCTGATCTTTCACCGTTCTCAGCCTTTCTCCGTCATCTTCGACTCGATGGGCGTGCTTGCTCAGGACGGAAGCTACTCCACCGCGTTTATGTCCGCCGCGCTGATGGGGCTGTTTATGTTCTTTGGCTTTGAAGCCTGCGGTAACGTAGCGGAAGAGGTGCAGAACCCGAGCAAAAAGATCCCGGTTGCGATGATTTTAAGCATCGTATTTGGCGCGATTTCCGCCATCATTTCCGTGATGGGGTATCTGCTGGCTTCACCGAATCTGGTCAGTATCGTGAATGGTAAAACGTCCGATCCAATCCCCGCCATTCTCAATGAAGCCCTGGGAGAAACCGGCGCAACTATCTTTATCATCGTCGCGATTGTGGCGATGTTGTCGTGCATTTTGTCTCTACAGGCTGCGTTAAGCCGTCTTATTTTTTCGTTCTCTCGCGACAGAATGCTGCCGGGAAGTGAATGGATGGCCAAAATCTCGAAAAACGGCGTTCCGGATAATGCGATGGTCGTCAGTTGCTTGCTGCCGGTGATCATCTGCGTTTGGGTCTATTTCCAGCCAGACAACCTGTCGCGTATTACCGCGTTTGCCGTAATCGGTATTTATATCTCGTTCCAGATGGTCGTACTTGCTGCGTTACGTCAGCGTCTGAAGGGCTGGAAACCGGCGGGGGAGTGGACCATTGGCGGTTGGGGCGTGATTGTAAACGTACTGGCCTTAGCCTATGGATTATGCGGGATCTGGTTGCTGGCCCAACCAGCAGACAGCAGCGATTTCATTGATCGTTGGACAGTGCTGTTCGGCCTGGCGATTGTCGTTGGATCGGGGCTTATCTATATGTTCCTGACCCGACCGTTTGGGCGCTCTGCGGCGCCGGAAAACGACGCCATTGCTTACGCCACTAAGCTCAATATGGGGCAGGACAACTAAAACAAGGGCCTTCGGGCCCTTAGTTTTGATAGTGATAAAGGATAAAGTAGTCGCTCTGATATACCACGGTGCTGTTGGCGGGCGACAGTAACTCACCCACGCGAAAGCGTGGCCAGCTGGAGAAGATAATCCTGTTTTCCAGATTGGTCAGTATGACATAGTCAGGATGAGCGCAGGAGAGCAGTTCGGCTTCGATTTGGCTGACCAGCAGATCGACGGCGGCGACGCCAAGGAACTGATCGTTGTAGTAGACCGGCACTGCCGAAGTCAGGGTATAAGAGATATTACAGATATAATCGACGTACGGGCCGTGGATATAAGCTTTGCCTGCCGGTGGCGAATGTTTAAACCACTCGAAGGTTCTGAAATCCAGTCGTTGCTGCGTGGCCTGATCCAAATCGAGGTGCGCCTGGCTCAAACCATTATCTTTCTTATACCACCACTCCAAAAGCCAATACTCTTTGGTGGTGGCGGTGCTCTCTATATGGCTGGCAAATCCGGCTCCAGAGCAGTAATGGTTGTCATTGAGCGTACGCTTAATATGCTGTTGAACGGTGGATCGTACAGAGGGATCGAGGACAACCTCGGCCGAAGCTTTCTGTATCCCGGCAATCGCCTCATGGATGCTCCTCGCCAGCGCCACGGTAGAATCTACCGTAGAGACAGTAATATCATCAATTTTACGGATTAATGCGCTTAAAGATGTCGAAGAGCTCATTGTCTGTCCTGCCTTCACGGATTGTCAGTTCGAGTTATATTTCAGTTTTTTTTCGATAAGGTAATAGGTAAAGGTGTCGATGATCCGCGTGGCAAGCTGTACTGATTCCGCCTCGTTGTGGGCGGCCAGCGCATCGGCCAGCGCTGAATAAAGCGCGATAATTTCGGCATGAATGCTGTCCGTGCGATAGAGGATCGCCACCAGCGATGCCCATTCAGCTTGCACCTGAAGCTCCTGGTTCGCCAGCCGTGCCGAATGTGAACTGGCGGCTATCGCCAGCAGGCATCGCATATCGGCCTGGGTCATCAGCTCAGGTGATTTTGCCTGTCTGAGCACCTCAACAAACTCGCGAAATTTGGCGATATCCGCGCCGGTCATTCGTCTGGAAGCAAGTCTTGCGCTATGGCTAATGATGGCGCAATGCATTTCCCCCAGATCCGAAAGATAATCGGTACTGATCGCTTTGAACGGATGCAGGGGGCTATTTTTGCCATCGATATTTTCGCAAACAAAGCTGCCACCATTACGGCCACGAACAGTATGGATAAGATTATTAGCCCGAAGCGTGTTTAGCGCTTCTCTGATAGTGATATGTGAGACACCCATCATCTTTGCCAAATCAGTTTCGTTGGGAAGCTGTTCTTTCGGCTCCAACAATCCCGTGATAATGGCATTTGAAAGGCGTTGCACTATCTGGTCTGAACGACTGACCTGCCCGATAGGCGCAAATATGACCGCGTGAGTAATCATAATCTTTTCTGCACTCAATTCCCTGAAACAACGACCCTTTCTAACACATGCCTGCTGGGCAAGGAAGGTAAGAATGGCCGCGTTATTTTACATGCCCATGCGCAAAAGCTGCCGCACAGACGGATGTGTGTCCCAATAACCATTGGAGCTGCGCGCGCCGCGTCAGCTAACAATGACAAGCCTTCCTCTGAATAATGTAAAGAACAAGTTAAAGATGAGAGGCTTATCATAGTGTCAATGTTGCGTATTTGAAAAGTTTTTACAATATATATATTACATAAGATTCTTTATGTATTAACGGGTGGAGACAGACATGAAAACCCTGAAGCATTTTATTAATGGGCAATATGTAGCAGGCGGCAGCGAAGAGACCTTCGAACTGGTGAGTCCGGTCGACGGTGAAACGTACGCATTATCTCCTAATGCCAGCGCGGCAGAGGTGGCGCAGGCTTACTCTGCTGCTGAAGCGGCGTTTAGCATCTGGAGAAAATCGACACCGGCCCAGCGACAAATAGCGTTATTGCGCCTGGCGGACGAAATAGAACGCAACGTGGAGCGACTGGTCAATGCCCAGAGCCAGGAGACGGACCAGCTTCGCCATTTTATTGAGAAGGAAGAGATCGCGGCATCCTGCGATGCCATCCGTTTTTTTGCCGGGGCTGCGCGTTGTCTTGAAGGCAAGGCAGCAGGCGAATATTCCGCTGGATTTACCTCGACTATTCGCCGGGAACCGCTGGGTATTGTCGGGCAAGTTACGCCGTGGAATTACCCGTTTATGATGGCGGTATGGAAGATTGCGCCGGCACTGGCGGCGGGTAACACGGTAGTGTTAAAGCCAAGCGACACCACGCCGGTCAGTACGCTGCTGTTGGCGGAACTGGCGGCGCCCTTGTTCCCGAGAGGGGCGTTTAACGTGGTTTTAGGCAAAGCCAGTACCGGTTCTCTGGTGGTCTCAAACCCGAAAGCCTCACTGGTTTCGATTACCGGTTCGGTCCGCGCAGGTCTGCAGGTTGCGGCCTCGGCAGCGGCGAACCTGACCCGGGCGCATCTGGAATTGGGCGGGAAGGCGCCCGCGGTGGTATTTGCTGATGCGGATATGGACAAGGCGATTGCGGCGATTGTCACGGCTGGCTTTTTCAATGCCGGGCAGGACTGCACGGCGGCCACGCGTATTCTGGTCGAACAGTCCATCTACGCTGAATTCCTGGAAAAACTGGTACAAAAAACAAAGAGTATTAAATTTGGGCCGCCAGAAGACCAGGATGCGCTGTATGGCGCATTGAATAGCCGGAATCAACTCGAGCAAGTGAAAGGCTTTATTGAGCGTTTACCGGCGCATGCAAAAATTGAGACCGGCGGGCGCGCCGGATCTGGCCCTGGCTTCTATTTTGAGCCGACGATCGTCTCTGGTCTGCAACAGCACGATGAAGCTATCCAGCATGAAGTATTTGGTCCAGTAATGACTATTCAGCCGTTTTCTGACGATGAAGATGCATTACTTAAGGCCAATGATGTGGAATATGGTCTGGCGGCGAGCGTCTGGACCAGCAATCACAGCCGCGCGCAGCGCTTTTGCATTGATCTTGATTTTGGCACGGTATGGATTAACAGCCATATTCCCCTGTGCGCCGAAATGCCGCATGGCGGTTTCAAAAAATCAGGTTATGGCAAAGATCTCTCATCTTATTCACTCGAGGAATACACACGGGTGAAACATATCATGTGCGACATTTCTGAATAGAGAGGGTAGTGATGAAAACATTAAAAGTGGCGGTGCTTTCATTGGTGATGCTCTCGGGCTATAGCCTGGCAGAAAGTACCTCGCTGAATACCGTGAACGAGTATATGGCGGCGTGGAATGCGCATGATGCTTCGCGAGCGGCTCAATATCTTGCAGATGATGCAGTCTATTATGATGCCGCCGCGGGAGAACCGATTACCGGCCGGGAAAAAGCAGAAAAAGAAGTTATTGGGGCCTTTATTAAGGCGGTCCCGGATCTGACCTGGAAAATGATCGGTAAACCCGTTTATGACGAGGATACCGTGGCTTTTCGTTGGCAGTTCTCAGGAAAAAATAGTGGTGAATGGGCAGGGAGCCCACCGACAAATAATCTGATAAGATTTGAAGGTGTTAGCTATATTCATGTTAAAGCAGGAAAAATCACCTGGCAGGGTGATTATTATGATTCTAAGAAACTGGATGAAGAATTAAAGCCAGTGAAATAGATGGCGATCCCCTTTTTGCTGAGAAGGGGATGCCTCTTATTTGTGTCGTGTTAAGGGCAGTGTAGCAATAAGGAAAAAGTTAATGGCAATTACCAGACGTGATTTTCTCAACGGCGTCGCGGTGACCGTTGCGGCGGGGCTTACCCCGCTGGAATGGGTCAGGGCGGCAGGGAAGGAAAACGCATTTATAGATGGAAGTTATTATCCGCCTGCGCTGACGGGGCTGCGGGGCAATCATCCTGGATCGTTTGAAATGGCGCATGCCGTGGGCCGTGAGCATAAACATTTTGATTTAAACGCCTTGCCTATTGAGGAAGAGTACGATCTGGTGATTGTGGGCGGCGGTATTAGCGGCCTGGCTGCCGGTTGTTTCTGGCGTCAACTTGCCGGACAAAATAGCCGGATTTTGATCCTCGATAATCATGACGATTTTGGAGGACATGCCAAACGGAATGAGTTTACCAGCTCGGGCAAGAAACTACTCGGCTATGGTGGCAGCGAAGCATTCCAGTCACCGGCGCATAATTTCAGCCCCGAAGTGCAAAAGCTGATGGAAACCGTGGGCGTCAGCGTCACGCGGTTGAAAGAGAGTTTTGACGTAAACTTCTATCCCGACTGGCAGCTCAGTCGCGGCGTTTTCTTCGATAAAAAGAATTTTGGCGAAACAAAAATCGTCAGCGGCGATCCGGGACGGGCGGTATCTGATGATATTCCGCCGGACAGACTGAATGGACGCAAGATCGAAGACTTTATCAATGATTTTCCGCTAAGCGAGAACGACAGAAAAGCGTTAATCGATCTGCATGTACGTCCTGCGGACTACCTTCCGGGTATGACGATTGATGAGAAAACTGAATGGCTGGATACTCACAGCTACAGTGAGTTTCTGGCGACAAAAGTCGGTTTGAGCAAAATGGCGCTGCTCTATTTTCAGCAGCGTTCTAACGACTTCTTTGCCATTGGCATTGAAGGGATTTCCTGTAGCGATGCCCGGGCGTGCGCCTTACCGGGTATGGAAGCGCTGGGATTACCCCCGCTGGATGGAGAGTCGCTGGCCGACCTCGAAGAGCCGTATGTTTACCATTTTCCGGATGGAAATGCCGGTCTTGCCCGACTGTTGGTCAGGTATATGCTGCCGGATGCGCTACCGGGTACCACCATGGAGGACTCGGTCCTCGCCAGACTGCATTATGAAAAACTGGACCTGCCGGAAAACACCACGCGTCTGCGCCTGAACAGCACGGTGATTAACGCCGCCAACGTACCGGATGGCGTTGTTGTCAGCTATCTGCGCGACGGAAAAATGCATCGCGTTCGTGGTAAGAACACCATTATGGCGGGTTATAACATGCTGATTCCGTATCTGGTGCCAGAGATGCCGGAACAGCAGCAGGCTGATCTCAAACTGAACGTGAAAGCGCCGCTGGTATACACCAACGTGGTGGTTAAAAACTGGCAGGCATTTAAACAGCTTGGCGTGCATGAATTTTACTCTCCGGCAGCACCTTACAGCCGGGTTAAGCTCGACTATCCGGTCAGCATTGGCGGGTATCAACACCCAGCCTCACCAGACGATCCGATGGTGATTCATATGGTCTACGTCCCCACGTATCCTGGCAGTAACCTCTCGGCCAGAGAGCAGTTCCGTCTGGGGCGGGCCTATTTGCTGGGAACAACATTTGCGGCGCATGAAGAGATGATTCGCGCCCAGTTGCAGGAGATGTTTGGCGCAACAGGCTTTGATAATCAACGCGATATTGCCGCCATTACGGTTAACCGCTGGGCGCATGGCTATGCCTATTACCCTAACTCGTTGTTCGACGACATGGACAAAATGCCCGAGATTATCGAGCGGGCGCGCAAGCCAGTTGGTCGTATTGCCATTGCTAATTCCGATTCTGACTGGGGGGCATATGCTCATACGGCGATCGATCAGGCATGGCGAGCGGTTAATGAACTCAAGGAGATGGGGTGATCTATGCGTAATGTAACCGTTCTTGCCGCCTGTTTATTTACCGCCACGGTTTCTGCGGCTGAAACGCATGGCGAATACATCGCGAGGATTTCTGACTGCGTAGCCTGTCACACGACGGAAGGTGGCGCGGCGATGGCAGGGGGTAAAAAGTTTCCCACTCCGCTTGGAGATATTTATTCGACCAATATTACGCCAGATAAGACGCAGGGGATTGGTAGCTACGCATACGAGGATTTTGAAAAGGCGGTCCGTCAGGGGATTGCCAAAGATGGTCATCCGCTCTATCCGGCCATGCCTTATCCCTCTTACGCGAAGCTTTCTGACGAGGATGTTCAGGCGCTGTACCGCTATTTTATGCATGATGTCACGCCGTCGGCACAACCCAATAAAGAGAATGCCATTCCGTGGCTACTCTCCGCCCGCTGGCCGCTGCATATCTGGAACTGGTTGTTTACCGACGCGCCAGAGACGGCTGTTACGGGCGCGAAAACGGATGAAAACGCGGTCCTGCTAAAACGAGGCGCTTATCTGGTGGAAGGCCCGGGCCACTGCGGTTCATGCCATACACCGAGAGGTGTGGCGATGAACGAAAAAGCGTACAGCAATGCCGATCCCGAGTATCTGAGCGGCGCGATGATCGACGGCTGGTATGCGCCGTCGCTGCGGGGCACCGGAATGTCGGAGTCGGAGTTAAAATCGCTGTTGCTGACCGGTAAAAGTAAACATGCCGCGGTTTCTGGTTCGATGGCTGAAGTCGTTACGCAAAGTACACAGTATCTGACGGACGAAGATGCCACGGCGATCGCACAATATCTGCTGAGCCTGAAAAGTACGAAGCCTGAAGCGGGGCGTACCGCAGCGACTACGACATCCTGGTCGAATTCAGCCGAGGCGGGCAAAGTGACCTATAACCGCTACTGCTCAACGTGTCACGGTCTGGAAGGCAAAGGTACGGATGATAATGCACCTTCGTTGATCCGCAATCCGCTGGTGATGGTGGATGACCCGACGCCACTGTACAGAGTGATTGCCTATGGCGCAGAAACCCCGACAACGCGGGGCAGCGTCTCCTTTAAGATGCCAGCCTACGGCGGCATGTTAACCGACAGCGAAATGCGTGACGTAATTAACTACGTGCGTAAAAGTTGGGGGGAAGGGAATGGTGAAGTAAGCCAGGAGGATCTGGCTGGCGTTAAAAAAGCGTCACATTAAACAGCATGCCGGATAAGGTGCGAGCACCGCTATCCGGCAGTGCTTATACGGCGTTTTCCCTGATAATCGTCGCGAGTCGGGTAAACGCCGCCGCCATTTCATGTTCTTCAATACTGGCAAACCCCAACAGCAGGCCGCTGCATTTCTCTTCATTCACGTAGTAACGAGACAGCGGACGCACCAGCAGATCTTGCGCATTCGCTTGCCGGGCTATGGCGACGTCATCACTTCCGGCGGGTAGCTGTAAAATCATATGCAGCCCGGCGTTGCTGCTGAAGGAGCCAAGATATTGCTCACCAAGTTGGCGGGTAATCAGTTCCACCAGCATCTGGCGACGACGACTGTACAACTGGCGCATTTTTCGAATATGCGCCGCGTAGTATCCCTCGCGGATAAACTCCGCCAGCGCGGCCTGAATCAATAAATGTCCGCCGCGATAGAGGTCGTTATGAACCTTTTTTAGCGGCGCGGCTAGCGGTTTGGGCAGTACCACATACCCGAGTCGCAGTGCGGGATAAAGGGTCTTGCTGAATGTTCCGATGTAGATAACCGGCGTCTCTTCCTCCAGTCCCTGTAATGACGGAATAGGCTGCCCGGAAAAGCGAAACTCGCTATCGTAATCATCTTCTATTATCCAGCTTCGCGTTTCGCGGGCGCGCAAGAGAAGCTGTTGCCGACGGCTCAGACTCATTACCGAACCGAGCGGATACTGATGTGACGGTGTCACAAAAATCAGTTTCGGTGCGGGTTCTGTTGGGCCTGGCGGAATCATACCTTGCTCATCAACCGGGATTGCCGAAAAGTTTACCGCGTTGATGCGTAGAATGTTTTTTATCCCCCAATAGCCTGGCTCTTCAATCCAGGCACTGTCACCCGGATTGCACAACGCACGCGTTACCAGATCCAACGCCTGGTGAATACCTTCAGTAATCAGAATTTGATCAGGCGAACAACGTACACCCCGGGCGGTGCGCAGATAGTCTGCCAGCGCTTCTTTCAATTCACTCACCCCGCCTGCGGCATCGTAAGTGAGAAACGCCGGGCGCAGTAGCCTTGCCAGCCGATCCTGGATTTTTTTGAGCACCCGGTGAGGAAAATGCTGAACATCAGGCACGCCAGGAATAAAGGCTCCCCATTGCCGGGGACTGGCGCTGGCATGCCCCAGCAGTTCAAGGCATCGGGCAGATAAGCGGGTGTGATCCTCAAGCGCAACAGCCACTGGCTCTTTGTTGGGGCGGAGGTCGAGATTGTCGAGCACGCTGTCGCTAACGAATGTGCCGCTGCTGGTGCGCGCAGAGATATAGCCTTCGGCCTGCAACTGCTCGTAAACCCGCAAGACGGTATTTCGCGATAACGTCAGTTCGCCCGCCAGATCCCGCGAGGGAGGCATGCGGGTAGCCGGTTTCAGGCTGCCCTCAAGGATGCAACTACAGATGGCGGCATACAGGCGACGATGTAATTTTTCATCTGTCTGCTGGCTAAATGCTTGCTTGATCACATCTCCGGCAAGTGAACGCATTTGGATCCTTAAAATAAAACGATTTGGCTCTCGATTAAAGTACCAGATGGCGTCTAAATTTAAAGGGTAATTAAACTGAAATGTAGTTATGGACAAGGTGTAGCGAATGAACAATAAAAACCTGCAACAACGTCGTCTGGATGCCACCCCGCGTGGCGTGGGTGTCATGTGTGATTTTTACGCCCAGTCGGCAGAAAACAGCACGATTACCGATATTGAGGGCAATCAGTATATTGATTTTGCCGCCGGGATTGCCGTGCTGAACACCGGGCACCGTCATCCTCGTCTGGTGCAGGCAGTCGAAGCCCAACTGCAGGCTTTTACCCACACGGCTTATCAGATTGTGCCGTACGAAAGCTATGTGTCTCTGGCTGAGAAAATCAACGCCGTTGCGCCGATTGACGGTAAACGCAAAACCACATTCTTTACTACCGGCGCAGAAGCCGTGGAAAATGCGGTGAAAATCGCCCGCGCGCATACCGGTCGTCCCGGTGTTATCGCTTTTGGCGGCGGTTTTCATGGACGTACCTACATGACGATGGCGTTGACCGGCAAAGTAGCGCCCTATAAAAAAGGGTTCGGCCCGTTCCCGGGTTCCGTTTACCATGCGCCATATCCTTCTGAGTTGCAGGGTGTCTCCACGGCGGATTCGCTAAAAGCGATTGAACGCCTGTTTAAAGCCGACATCGATCCAACTCAGGTTGCGGCGATTATCTTCGAACCGGTGCAGGGCGAAGGTGGTTTCGTGGTGGCGCCGTCGGAGTTTGTTGCCGGGATCCGCCGTATCTGTGATGAGCATGGCATCGTGATGATTGCCGATGAGGTGCAAAGCGGTTTTGCGCGTACGGGGAAACTGTTTGCGATGGATCACTACGCCGACAAAGCGGACCTGATGACGATGGCAAAAAGCCTTGCGGGTGGGATGCCGCTGTCTGGCGTGGTAGGCAAGGCAGAAATTATGGATGCGCCTGCGCCGGGTGGTCTGGGTGGTACCTATGCCGGCAACCCGTTGTCGATTGCGGCGGCGCATGCGGTACTGGATATTATTCGTGATGAGCAGTTGTGCCAACGAGCAGCGGCTCTCGGCGAACAACTGCGCGCCACCTTGACTGACGCGCAAGGATGGTGCCCTGAGCTGGCCGAAGTGCGCGGCTTAGGCTCAATGGTTGCTGCTGAATTTTGCGATGCAGCGACGGGGGAGCCCAGCGCTGCCGTCGCGCAACGCGTGCAGAAGAAAGCCCTTGAGCAGGGATTGCTGTTGTTAACCTGTGGCCAGTACGGCAACGTTATTCGTTTCCTTTACCCGCTGACAATTCCGCAGGATCAGTTTGCCAAAGCGCTCGATATCATTAAAGCTGCGACGAAATAGTTTAGCCACTCAGTATCAACAAAAGCCGACGGTGGTCATTGCCGTCGGCTTTATTTTTGCCCACAAAAATTGATCTTCCTCGTGTGTAGCGCGGTAATTATCGCTAATGGGTTGCCAGTCATATCGTTATATAATTTAATATATATCGTTTTTATTCCTCATCCAGATGGTACCCCATGTTAACTCTCCGTTCTTTTGTGCTGGTTTGCGCCAGCTTCCTGGTGGCGTTCTCCGCGCAGGCCGAGCGTACGATTACCGATCAGCTTGGTCGTCAGATCACGATTCCAGACCATGTCGACAAAGTGGTTGTGCTGCAACACCAGACGCTGAATATTCTGGTGCAACTCAACGCCCAGCAAGACATTGTTGGTGTAATGTCGAGCTGGAAAAAACAGCTCGGACCTGAATTCGCGCGTTTTATGCCGAAGATAACGACATTGCCGACGCCGGGCGATCTCACCAGCGTGAATATCGAGAGCCTGCTGGCGATTCACCCACAGGTCGTCTTTGTTGCCAACTATGCGCCTGCGGAGATGATTCAGCAGATTCAGAACGCCGGTATTCCGGTGGTCGCTATCTCATTGCGTCAGGATGCTGATGGTCAGCAGAATAAAATGAATCCGACTATGGCCGATGAAGAGCAGGTCTACAACGAAGGGTTAAAGCAGGGGATTCGCCTGATTGCGGATGTTGTGGGGCGCAAAGCGCAGGCAGAAACGTTGATCGATTACGTTTTTGCGGCGCGGGCAAAGTTCAACGCGCCAGTTGCCAACATTCCTGATGCGAAAAAGGTGCGTATTTATATGGCTAACCCCGACCTGATGACTTACGGCTCCGGGAAGTATACGGGACTGATGATGCAGCATGCGGGGGGATTAAACGTGGCGGCGGCCAGTGTGAAAGGCGCCCGTCAGGTCGCGCTTGAGCAGGTATTAGCGTGGAATCCGCAAGTGATTTTTGTTCAGGACCGTTACCCGCAGGTGGTGACTGAGATCCAAAACGATCCCAACTGGCAGGGGATTGATGCGGTGAAAAATCATCGCATCTGGCTGATGCCGGAATACGCCAAAGCCTGGGGGTATCCGATGCCGGAAGCCTTGGCGATAGGTGAACTGTGGATGGGCAAAAAATTGTATCCGGACGCCTATAAAGACGTGGATGTCGATGCGCAGGCGCAAGACTACTATCAGCGTTTTTATCGTGTGAACTGGCAGTCTGATGCAGCTAAGTAACCGCATTTTACCCCAGCAGCCGCTGCTAATGGCGGCGGTCTTATTACTGGGCGTCAGCTCGCTGTGCCTCGGACAATATCCGCTGTCGTTAAGCGAGGTATTTTACCATCTGACGCACTATAGCGACGCCGAAGGGATTGCCAGCCAGATTGTCTGGACGGTCAGGTTACCACGTATTCTGATCGCGTTGCTGGCAGGGGGCGCGTTGGGTTTATGCGGCGCGACGCTGCAAGGGGTATTTCATAATCCACTGGTCGACCCGCATATTATCGGCGTGACGTCGGGGGCTGCCTTTGGCGGTACACTGGCTATTCTGCTCGGCCTGTCGCCGTGGCTGATGATGGGCTCAACGTTTTTCTTCGGTCTGACGGCGCTGATTCTGGTGTATGCCATCGCTACATTGCAGGGGCTGGAGAATACGCTGGTGCTGATCCTGTCGGGTATCATTCTGAGCGGTTTCTTTGCCGCACTGGTGAGTCTGATTCAGTATCAGGCGGATACCGAAGAGACGTTACCGAACATTGTGTTCTGGCTGCTGGGGAGTTTTGCGACGGCCAACTGGCATAAAGTTCTGCTGTTGGCGATTCCGGTGGGTATCGCCGCGACGGTTTTGTATCAGTTACGCTGGCGGATAAATCTGCTATCGCTCAATGACAAAGATGCCAGAGCGCTGGGCGTAGCGGTGGTTCCTCTGCGACGCAGCGTGCTGGTGTGCTGCGCTTTTTTAGTCGCCGCTCAGGTGGCGGTAAGCGGCAGTATTGCCTGGGTCGGTCTGGTTATTCCGCATCTGGCACGTTTGCTGGTGGGTGTCGATCATCGTCGGTTGCTCCCTTGTGCCTTCTGGCTGGGTGGCGGTTTTATGATTGTGGTGGATGATATTGCGCGCACCCTGATGCCTGCGGAGATCCCGCTGGGGATCATCACTGCATTATTTGGCGCGCCGCTGTTTGCTTTTTTACTCATCCGCAACAGCCGTCGGAGGAAACAATGAAATCTGTCGCACTGCGCGTGAATCGGCTGACTTACGGGTATCGCGCACCGCTATTTGAGCCGCTTACGTTCAGTTGCCGGAAAGGTGAGGTCTGGGCGGTGCTGGGACGTAACGGTCTGGGTAAAAGTACGCTGCTCGATACGCTAACCGGCACGCTGCCTGCTTTGGGCGGCAGTATTGAGAATGCCGGTGGAATTGGGATTGTGGCGCAACATTGTCATCTGCCGTTTCCCTATACGGTCAGCGATGTGGTACTGATGGGGCGGGCACAACACGTGAAGTTATTTGCGCAGCCCAGCCAGCAGGATCAAAAAAGGGCAGCGCAGGCGCTGGAGCAACTTAATATCGCACATCTTGGCGCCTGCTCGTTTGGTTCACTCTCTGGCGGGCAACAACAGTTAGTGATGATAGCCAGGGCATTGGTCACGGAATGCCAGACGTTATTGCTTGATGAACCATGTTCCGCGCTGGATCTCGCTAATCAGCAGGTGGTGCTGCAGCTCATCAGCGATCTGGCTCGCCAACAAGGCTGCAGCGTGCTGTTTTCAACCCACGATCCGCTGCATGCGCTACAGATAGCCACGCATACGCTGCTGCTGCTTCCTGAAGGAAAATGGCGGGCAGGGCCGACGGACAGCATCGTGACGGAAGATAATCTGTCCCAGGCCTATGGATTACCGTTGCGAAAAGTGAACGTTGACCATTACCAGACGCCGTTTATTGCGCCGCTGTTTTCTATTCGTCGGTAAGTGGTATAAAACCGGCGGCGATCAGAAATTCCTGACCGCCGTTGCCGAGCATAAACTCAACCAACGCCAGCGCATCTTTGGATGCCTCCAGCAGCGCCAGTTGGTATTCACACTGAATGTTATATTCAGCCGGAATCGCTATATAACGCACGTCCCGTAGTGTGCGGAGCGTTTTTGCATAATGCGCGTAGCCGATAAACAGATCGGCCAGTCCCTGACGCAGGACCCAGGCGCTGGCCAGTTCTCCCTGCGGGATCCTCACGGTGTCTCGACCGCCAACCAGGGGAATGGCCCTTTCGCGAAGCTGCTGCCCAAGGCCCGTCTCCAGCGCATCCATCTTGTCAAAAAATGCCCAGGTATAATCCCCGGAAGGGTCACAGCCGGGCGTAGAGGTACCAATTCGCAGGGTAGGGTTTCGCAGCAAATCCAGCCATTCACCGGTCCGGTTGGTAACCAGACCCAGTTGGTTCCAGCAAAAGGTGTGCGTTGAGAGAGCTTTATGCTGAGCCAGAAGGCGTTGCGGATGCTCCCGACTGGCCGAAGCAAACAGCGCACAGGGTTCGCCTGCTTCAATCCGCTCGCGCAATAAACCGGCTGGACCATATTCCACTTTCACATCTATTCCACTTATGTGCGTGAAATGGGTTATCAGCGGAGTCAGTGCCGGACGTAAACTGCCGGCTGCAAGCAGAGTGATGGAAGAAGACATCGCGTCACGCCTCGTAATAGGGTAAGCGTCGACGAAGACGCGTGGCTGGCCGGGAAATGGCACGCGCGACGCACTGGCCAATTTCTGCGCAAGCAGTAAGCCCTTGCACAAACGGTTGATCGTGCATCAGCCAGGGAAGTGCGGCGAGCGCAATACGGCCCCGGACGATATCAGGCGCCTGTAACGTATAGTCATCGCCGACATCCGGTATTTCCTCACTCGTGGATTGCAGTTGATCCCGCAGCGATGGAAATGGCAGATCTTTAATTTTTAACGCTTTCTGGCCTCTGGCATCGATAAAAACGTCAAACTTATAGGTTTCGCCCTGAGCGCGTATCACCGTCATTTTCTCTTTTTGCTCTAACTGATAATCCTGACCGAGCGCGCGAATATTCAGGATCCCGGCCTCACGCAGCGCCAGTAATCTACGGATCGACTGTGAAGGAATGGCTGCATAGTTATCGATAAAGACGCGAGCAAGTCCATTGTTAAACCGCTCTCTGTCTTTCTCATCCAGCCACGGGACAATTTCCTGTACGGCCTCATGCAGTCGCAGAATAGCGTAACGCCAGGCAACCGTGTGTTTTTCACGTTTATTGCGTTCGACTTCTTCAAGATTGGCTGCGGCCCAGTGAAACGGATCGTACTTTTTACGGGCAGCGAACCAGACATCTGTAAAGCTGTCGGCGTTCAGGGAAGAGAGGGCGACTTCTTTGCTCCAGACAGGGTCTGCCAGCTCAATTTCTTTGACTATGAGCATAAAGATCCTGTCCAGCAGCCCAGCAGAACCAACTGCAATACATTGTTCCAGTGCCTCAGTAGTCACAATGGAGAGTGGTTCATAGGGGAGAGGGCAGTAAAAATCGGCTTCCGGTAGAATGCCAGAACGGGACATGAGGAGAATGTTGAGATCCTGACTGCCTTCATTTCTTTCGAAATGAACACCCTGCGCATCATCTAATACAAACCTACCGTGTTGTGCGACGACGGCCATAGCCGCATCAATAGCGCTCAGCGACGTACCCAAAATTCCTACATTACACGCCGGGATTTTTGCCTCCATAAGCCCGGTCCACGGACTCGGGAAGAAGGTGCGTGATGCGCTTTGTGCGTCAGGCCAGACGTGACCCGTGGCGATGACAGCAAGATCAAAGTGCTCCGGGTCGTTATGATCGCTGCAAATAACAACGCCATCCGTTGTGGCTTTGACATCCTTGACCTGACAGGATTCGTGTACGGTGATGTTAAACCCCTGTTTGTCAGCAAGGTCTACAAGGCGTAAAAACTGGTCACGAAAATATTCACCGAGCAGAATTCGCGGCAGAAATTGTCGGTCATGCAGCGAGGCGTGTTTCACGCCATAACGGGCTAAATGTTCAACGCTTTGTTGGCGTAACCAGTCGAGATAAGAAGAGGTAATGGGGGGTATTTCAATACTGGCGATATTTGCCAGCATCAATCGCGAGTTTTCCTCATCGCTATAGGGCATGCCTACCCCAGCTTCATTCGATTGTTCGTAGAGGCTAATTGAAAGCGGGGTTTGATGCTTGAGAAGCGCGAGTAACGTATAGATTCCTGTCGGTCCCGTACCGACGATAGCGATCTTGTTCATCTTATCCACCTGATATTATTTTTATGCCCTGTGATCGATGTTCTGTGTCGGCATTGTGCCGAAAACAAGCGAAGCAGGATAAGTGTGGTCGATAACGGCGCAGGAGACAAACGGGATAGACAGCAAGAATAGCGAAATCGCTCAGGACGGCAACAACAATTCGGGGATTTTATCGAGAATAATATAAAGAGAAAGG
The DNA here is from genome assembly GCF_018919505.1 of Citrobacter sp. S55_ASV_140. Classification (NCBI taxonomy): domain Bacteria; kingdom Pseudomonadati; phylum Pseudomonadota; class Gammaproteobacteria; order Enterobacterales; family Enterobacteriaceae; genus Citrobacter; species Citrobacter sp. S55_ASV_140. The sequence goes on along the minus strand of NZ_JAHLQZ010000042.1, from coordinate 6,159 downwards.
CACCACATCAAAAGTGATATGGTGCGTCCGAGTGGACTCGAACCACCGACCCCCACCATGTCAAGGTGGTGCTCTAACCAACTGAGCTACGGACGCAATATGGTGCGTTCAATTGGACTCGAACCAACGACCCCCACCATGTCAAGGTGGTGCTCTAACCAACTGAGCTATGAACGCAACGTTGTAGGTGACAACGGGGACGAATATTAGCGGCACAGACCGAATGAGGCAAGAGGGAAATCGCATTTTTCTTCCGGATCTCACGCGTTTGCAGAGTAATTAAGCAAGTTGATTATATTTTGTTGATTTTGCAGCGTGTTTTTTATTCAGGGGGAAATGGACTGGACATTAGTGGTTAACTGATATCCGAAAAGTTGATAGTGAAAAAAAAGCCTGCATGGGCACGGACCCTGGCAGGCATAAAGAAGAGAATTCGAACTTTTTATAATGAGGCGTAATAATAAGATAGTTACATCTCACTCTCTTAATAGCGGTTATGCTATTGAAAAACTTAAGCGTAACCACATTTTTCAAGTTTAGCGGGAGTTATCAGTTATCCTGTATTTTTCTATTCGTGTTCAGAACACCGGTAAACCCAGCCCTTGTTTCACTTCTCTTAATGTCTGCTGTGTGACTTCGTGCGCCTGTTCACTGCCTTTTTTCAGCATCGCCATCAGCATGCCTTTATCCTGAATGTAAGTTGCCCGACGCTCACGCATCGGCGCGATGAGTTCTTGCAAGCACATCTCCAGCTCATTTTTGCATGCCCTGTCACCTAATCCGCCGCGCTGATAATGCGCTTTCATCTCCGCAACTTTGATTTTATCTGGGTGAAACGCGTCGAGGTAGGTGAATACGATATTGCCGTCAATCTGCCCCGGATCGGACACTTTCAGATGATTAGGGTCGGTGTACATTGCGCTGACGGCGCGATGAATGGTTTCCTCGCTGGCGGACAACAGAATTGTATTACCTAGTGATTTCGACATCTTGGCGTTACCGTCGATACCGGGCAGACGACTGGTTTCACTCAGCAACGCTTTGCAATGCGACAAGACTGGGGCAGGTAACAAGCTATTCATTTTGTGCACGATTTCATTGGTCTGTTCGATCATCGGCAGTTGATCGTCGCCGACCGGAACCACTTCAGCTTTGAAGGCTGAAATATCTGCCGCCTGACTGATGGGATAAACCAGAAAGCCAACCGGTAACGAGCGGGCGAACCCTTTCTGCGCAATTTCGTTTTTGACCGTAGGATTACGTTCCACGCGCGCCACGGTAACGATGTTCATATAAAGCGCGGTCAGTTCGGCAAGGGCGGGCAAGGCCGATTGCAAACAAATGGTGGTGAGTGAGGGGTCTATGCCCGCGGCGAGATAGTCAGCCAGCACTTCGGGAATGTTGTTTTGGATCTTTTGTGGCGTACTGCCGTTATCGGTCAGTCCTTGCAGGTCTGCGACCAATATAAACTGCTGATAATCGTACTGCAGCGTGGCGCGTTGGCGCAACGAGCCAACATAGTGGCCGAGGTGCAACGGGCCAGTAGGACGATCGCCAGTGAGGATGATGGTTTTGTTGTTCATATAAGACTCCTTAAGCGTAAAACCGAAAGGGGTCTTCAAATGCAAATAACCGCCTTTCGGCGGTTATTTAAAATGGGGAAACACATTCTGACCGCCTTTAAGAAGGCAGCCACCACAGATTATGAGTAAAAGCGTTGATATCGTGTCTGGTGTTCATCCCGTCAACTTACCACTACCTGACGTAGAGGTAAAGCAATGCGCCGACAACTGACATAGTTCAGCTCGCTTCCAGCATGCCAAAGCTCACAATGCGCGAGCGCCCCAGTTCTTTTGCGCGATACAGCGCGACGTCTGCGGCACGCAGCAGATTATCGCTTTGGGCATGCTGCGGGTAGCTGGCAACACCGATAGAGACATCCACGTGGCCAATATCGGATACGCCAAAGCGCAGTGACAATTCGCGTACGCCGTTGTAAATATCCGTCGCAAAACTATTGGCCGCCTGTTCATCCGCACCTGCCAGCAGTACCAGAAACTCTTCGCCACCGTAACGGAAAGCCATGCCGCTGTCGTGGACAACACGCTGAATAACGGCGGCGATACTTTTTATCACACTATCGCCGGCCTCATGACCAAAGCGGTCATTGATGTTTTTGAAATGGTCGATATCGATCATCAGGCAACTGATCGGTTCTTGGGTACGAACCGCCTGGCTCATCTGGGTACGGAGAGTATCTTCAAGATGATGACGATTGCGCAGGCCGGTTAGGGGGTCGTACAGCGCTTTCTCCAGCAACGCATCGCGCAGGCGTTGGTTGGCTAATGCCAGACCGAGTGCTTCTGCCATCAGTTCCAGGTAGGCGCGAGATGAGGTGGAATCCTCGCTGAGATTCTGGAATGAGAGCAGGCCGATGGCTTCACCCTGGGCAATCAGCGGCACGCATAAGGTATGCCGCTGGCACGATTCTGGCAGATGGTAGCAGGCGATATCCGGTTCGTCTTGTACCGGTGGATGGCTCTGGCCGCGGCGTACCGCCCAGCATTCGTCCGGGTGAAACGCATCGGCTTTACCCTCTGGTGAGAGCCACTGCGCAACGCAGCGCATCTGCCAGGGCTCCCGATCCAGTATGTACAGTCGGCCGGCGATACCTGGAGCAATATTCGGCGCGAACAGTTCCGCCACATTAATAACATCGGCAAAACTTTCGCACCCCTGCAGACGCTGCGTCATGCGCGCCAGTAGTTCGCGGATCCCCCAGTCGGCGTCTCTCTCTTTCTCCAGCCGCTGACGGGCCAGCCCGTTCTCGCGAAAAATCCGGATCGCCTGGGCCATATCGCCAATTTCATCGATCTGGTTAAAGCTGGGTGTCTCGACAGCATAATCTTGCGATGCCAGACGGTTAACTACATCGCTCAAACGCACCACCGGGCGCAACACACGGCGCTTCAATATAAACCCAAGAACGAACAAAAATAGCAGCGCCGTAAGACCGACCATCACTTCAGAGGCTGTGCGCAGTGTACGTGACGCCTGAGTGGCATCTTCAATGGCATTGAGTACACGGTTGTCGAGCAACTGGCGGAAATGGTCTATCCGGTCCTGTGCCCGCTCCAGTTCCTGTTCATAGGTTTTGCTGAAGAGCAGGGCAATCGCTTGTGTGTGTTCTCCCCGCGCGACGCTGGCCAGCGCTGCAGTTTGTTCGTCCTGCAGAGCATCAACAATCTGCAATCCTTCATGCAATAGCGCCAGTTCTTCACCTGTCGCTCCGGCATCTTTCAACGCTGCCAGGCGATGCTCAACGGCTTTCAGTGACGCCTCTTTCTGACGATAGTTGTTCAAAGCATCAGGGTCTTTACTGACCACGTAGAGACGCGCCATATCAGACAGCGACCAGGCGTCGAGTTCCACTTCTTCGGTCAGTTGGTCAAATTTATAACGTTGTTCCACCACCTGGCGTTCGGTGTTATCGGCGTTGGACGCCATCAGCATGACAACGCCGGAGGCGATGGTCAGGCATACCGTCGCGCTGTAGGCCCAGTTGGTGATTGTGGCTATTCGCACTGATTAGTTCCTTCTGCGACGATTAATCAATTAGCATGATTGAAATTATAGGAAACGTATGATTTTGCGTGAAAATAAAAAAGGCGGCTCTGGGCCGCCTTCTGTTATCGTCCTGACATCATAAATCTGGAGGATTTTTTCCTTCTTCCATAAAGGCTTCGTCGATACCTTCCACGTTACCGGCATGATCGCGCCCGGAAAACAGGTTCCAGCAGGTAATGAACAGCGCGGCGATCAGCGGGCCAATCACAAACCCGTTAATGCCGTAAATCTCCATCCCGCCGAGGGTGGTTATCAGAATCAGGTAGTCCGGCATTTTGGTGTCTTTTCCTACCAAAAGCGGGCGCAGGATGTTGTCCACCAGACCGACGATAATCACGAAGAACCCGACGATAAACAGCCCTTGCCAAAGTTGGTGCGTAGCGAAGAGGAATATGGCTGCGGGTACCCAGACGATTGCCGAGCCGACGGCAGGCACCAGAGAGAGAAACGCCATTAATGCGCCCCACAGAACGCTGCCGTCGATATCCACAATCGCAAACGCGATGCCGCCAAGAATCCCCTGAACTAAAGCCACAACTGCTGTGCCCTTGACGGTTGCGCGCGTTACACCGACAAATTTGGCGAACAAATGCTGTTTGGCAAAATCAGAAAGTGGTAATGAGTCCAGAATCTGGCGTACCAGATAAGGTCCATCTTTTAACAAGAAAAACAGCAGATACAGCATGATGCCAAAGCTGATGGCAAAGCCGAATGTCCCTTTACCGATCAGGAACGCGCTGCCCGCAAGGTACTGGCCGCCTTGCAACACAATGTCGGACAGCTTTTTCTGGATTTCTGCAACATTATCCAGATTGTGTTCTGCGAGGAATCCTCGCGCCCAGCCAGGAAGATACGAAAGAATAGAGGTGACGACTTCGGGAAACTGCGTGTCGTTTTGTTGCAGTTTGTTGTAAACCACATTGAGTTCAATGGCCAGCGATGACAGGATCACCATGAGTGGGATAAAGACAATTAAACAGATAATGGCGATGGTTATTAACGATGCCAGCCCGTTGCGTTCGCCAAGTGCGCTGCGCAACCTATTTTTTACCGGGTTAAAAATAGTCGTTAATATCGCGGCCCACAAAATGGCGGAAAAGTAGGGGGACAGCACGTCGAAGAACGCCCAGGTAACGAGGGCAAGTATGAAAATGAAGAAACCTTTGGTCAGTCCGTTAAATCGCATCGGTGAATCCTGTAATGAGAAGCAGTCCCGACTATAGAACCGTTCTGAGGATTTACCAACTTTTGCTGAAGATCTCTGCTCAATACTTGCGGATACCGACTCACGTAAGCTCAGAGAGGATATCGTCCCATCATTTTTTTTAAACAGGTAATGAAACAGGTCATTTCCGTAAAACCTACATAGTGGGGCAACAGTGTTGTTGCCCCACTTTAGCGGCCAGGGATATCCGTTCAGATTTAGCCGTGTCTGATTTTCCCATCAATTCCCGGTTGAGGTTTACCAAACAGATATCCTTGCGCGAAATCACAGCCCAGTGCCTGAAGTTTTTCCAGTTGTTCCTGTGTTTCAACGCCTTCTGCAACAGCCTTCATATTAAGGGATTTCGCCATGCCTGTAATGAGTTTGATAATATTAAGGGCATCGTCCTGGGTAGATAGTGAATGTACAAAGGACTTATCTATTTTTATTTTATCGAAGGCCAGCCGGCTCAACCGGGAAAGAGAAGAATACCCGGTACCAAAATCATCGATGGAGATTTTCACGCCCAGCGCCCTGAGTTTATTCAGCGTATTCATCGGCGTATTACTCTCAGTAAAGATAGAGGATTCAGTGACCTCCAGTTCAAGGCGTTGAGCGGGGAGTCCTGTTTCTTTCAGAATAGTCAGCACTATTCCGGCAAAGGCTTTGCTGCTTAGCTGTACCGGCGAGACATTGACTGAAATTTTGGCCGGAATCGTCCAGGAAGCCGCTTCCGTACAGGCAATTTCCAGCACAAATTTCCCCATCTCGTTAATCATGCCTGTTTTTTCAGCAACAGGAATAAAGCTATCCGGCGACAGGAGGCCTTTTAGAGGGTGTACCCAACGAATAAGGGCTTCATAGCTGTAAATTTCCCGGCTGAAAGAATCCACAATAGGCTGATAATAAACCACGAATTCTTTATTCACTATGGCCATCGCCATATCATGCTCAAGCGTTCTACTTTCTTGCAGCTTTTCTAACATCCATTGCCGGAAGACTTTTATCTTACCTGAACCTTCATTTTTGGCTTCATACAGGGCCAGATCTGCAAATTTATAAAGATAATCGGAGCGGCGTTCTGTTTCTGATATAACAATCCCAACACAGGTAGTTATGTTTATAATTGTGTTATAAATCATGTAGGGTTGGCTGATAAAATCGCATATCTTTTGGGCGCGCGAAACGGCCTGGCCCTCTGTCAGACCACTTGAGAGAAACGCAAACTCATCTCCACCTAAGCGATACAGCGTATCTGAAGTGTGGCTCATTGAAATCAGACGGTCCGATATCTGGCGTAATAAAATATCACCGGCATCATGACCATA
>NZ_JAHLQZ010000429.1:0-552 GCF_018919505.1 Citrobacter sp. S55_ASV_140 | reverse complement strand
CTGTTTGCCCGCCAGTTTTTCCATCGCGGCGACGTGGCCATCTGCGAGATCCATGACGTGGATATAGTCGCGAACGCCGGTGCCATCTTCGGTAGGGTAGTCGTTGCCAAATATGGCAAGGGACTCGCGGCGGCCAACGGCAACCTGTGCGATGTAAGGCATCAGGTTGTTTGGAATACCTTGCGGGTCTTCACCCATATCGCCTGACGGATGCGCGCCAACCGGGTTGAAGTAGCGCAGTAAGGCGATACTCCAGTCGGGCTGTGCTTTTTGCAGATCGGTCAGGATCTGTTCAACCATCAGCTTACTTTTGCCATACGGGCTTTGTGGTGTGCCGGTGGGGAAACTTTCAACGTAAGGAATTTGCGGCTGATCGCCATAGACGGTCGCGGAGGAGCTGAAAATGAAGTTTTTCACGTTAGCGGCGCGCATGGCATTCACCAGACGCAGCGTCCCGTTGACGTTGTTGTCATAGTATTCCAGCGGCTTGGCAACGGACTCGCCAACGGCTTTTAACCCGGCAAAATGGATGACCGTGTCAATGGCATGATC
>NZ_JAHLQZ010000428.1:0-574 GCF_018919505.1 Citrobacter sp. S55_ASV_140 | reverse complement strand
CGGCAATTTTATAAATACCGTTAAGCTCAAACATCCAGTCATGAATGTTATAACCGAGCCATGCTTCCGGACGATAGACCATGCGATCATCCTTGCCGTCAGTGTTTCTGCGCATGTACTCCTGACGATAGCGGAACGCAGTCCACCAGCTATCATTGATATTGTACTGTACGCGGATATAAGGTTTATAAATCGTGATGTTATCGCCCGTTTCGATCGCAATACCCGGCTGCCAGATAAGATCCCGCCAGGTAAACTGGTAGCTTGCAGTATACTCGTTGCCATTACTTTCCATATTATTCCACGCATCATTAGATTGCGTATCTTCGGAACGTGAAATGGCTTCAACGGCTACACCAAAACCAGTCGCAAAACGATGAGACATATAAACACGATCGTAATTGCGCCCATCGTCATAATATTCATGACGATAATCAACATAACCCGCTTGCGCGGTTACAGAGAATAATGGAATCAGTAATAACGCAGATTTAAATTTCATGACCATCCCTCTTCACACTACATCAAGGAAATTACCCATCTCGTTCCGTCCATTAATGGGAAACGATAAAGG
>NZ_JAHLQZ010000427.1:0-579 GCF_018919505.1 Citrobacter sp. S55_ASV_140 | reverse complement strand
GGGGTGAAGTCGTAACAAGGTAACCGTAGGGGAACCTGCGGTTGGATCACCTCCTTACCTTAAAGAACCGACCTTTGCAGTGCTCACACAGATTGTCTGATGAAAAGTGAATAGCAAGGCGTCTTGCGATTGAGACTTCAGTGTCCCCTTCGTCTAGAGGCCCAGGACACCGCCCTTTCACGGCGGTAACAGGGGTTCGAATCCCCTAGGGGACGCCACTTGCTGGTTCGTGAGTGAAAGACGCGTACCCTGATATCTCAAAACTCATCTTCGGGTGATGTTTGAGATATTTGCTCTTTAAAAATCTGGATCAAGCTGAAAATTGAAACGACACACTGTTTCATTTCTCCGTAAACAAGAAATGAAAAGCGGTGTGTTCGAGTCTCTCAAATTTTCGCAATCAGAAGTGAAACATCTTCGGGTTGTGAGGTTAAGCGACTAAGCGTACACGGTGGATGCCCTGGCAGTCAGAGGCGATGAAGGACGTGCTAATCTGCGATAAGCGCCGGTAAGGTGATATGAACCGTTATAACCGGCGATTTCCGAATGGGGAAACCCAGTGTGATTCGTCACACTATC
>NZ_JAHLQZ010000426.1:0-592 GCF_018919505.1 Citrobacter sp. S55_ASV_140 | reverse complement strand
GCTATATCCAGAACAGAAAAACAGTCAGCATTATTTCTGGCGGTAATATCGATCTTTCTCGTGTATCTCAAATTACTGGTTTAGTTGACGCTTAATATACTTCGTTGAGGATAGGATATGAGTACTACTGATAGCATTGTATCCAGCCAGACAAAGCAGTCGTCCTGGCGCAAATCGGACACCACCTGGACACTGGGTTTATTTGGTACAGCCATCGGCGCAGGGGTGCTGTTCTTCCCTATCCGCGCAGGTTTTGGCGGACTGATCCCCATTCTGATCATGCTGGTGTTAGCATACCCCATCGCTTTCTATTGCCACCGTGCGCTGGCACGCCTGTGTCTTTCCGGTTCTAACCCTTCCGGTAACATCACAGAAACGGTTGAAGAGCACTTTGGTAAAACGGGCGGCGTGGTAATCACGTTCCTCTACTTCTTTGCGATTTGTCCGCTGCTGTGGATTTATGGCGTCACCATTACCAACACCTTTATGACCTTCTGGGAAAACCAGCTGCAAATGCCCGCGCTGAACCGTGGCTTCGTGGCGCTGTTCCTGTTGCTGCTGATGGCATTCGTCATCTGGTTTGGTAAAGATC
>NZ_JAHLQZ010000425.1:0-604 GCF_018919505.1 Citrobacter sp. S55_ASV_140 | reverse complement strand
TGTTCGTCGCCGAACTTTCAGAAGCGTTCAACGGTATCTCGCAGCGTCTGATTCCCGGTGCGGTATTGGCGATTGACTGTGCGGCGATATACAGCTTTGCTCCCAATGCGGTGGTGTGGGGCTTTATGTGGGGCACCATCGGCCAACTGATTGCGGTCGGCATCCTCGTGGGTTGCGGCTCTTCCATCCTGATTATTCCTGGTTTTATCCCAATGTTTTTCTCCAACGCCACCATTGGCGTGTTCGCGAACCACTTTGGCGGCTGGCGCGCGGCGCTCAAGATTTGTCTGGTGATGGGGATGATTGAAATCTTTGGCTGCGTCTGGGCGGTGAAACTCACCGGTATGAGCGCGTGGATGGGGATGGCGGACTGGTCAATTCTGGCGCCGCCGATGATGCAGGGCTTTGCCTCCATCGGCATCGCGTTTATGGCCGTCATTATTCTGATTGCACTGGCTTATATGTTTTTCGCAGGACGCACGTTGCGCGCTGAGGAAGACGCAGAAAAACAACTGGCAGAACACTCTGCTTAATAAGGAGTTCCGATTATGACCGTACGTATTCTGGCTGTGTGTGGCAATGGGCAGGGCAGTTCCATGATCAT
>NZ_JAHLQZ010000424.1:0-611 GCF_018919505.1 Citrobacter sp. S55_ASV_140 | reverse complement strand
ACATTATGAACCCAGGCATTAGTAAAACGAGCAAACCGAAAAACTGGGTGTGAAAGACGATTGAACCTTTGCTTGATATAGCAATATCAAGCGCAATAAACAGAAATGAAGCAATGGAGTGGTTATTGTGAATGTAAATTTCTTTGTTACCTGCATTGGTGACGCACTGAAATCACGGATGGCACGAGACTCCGTATTGCTGCTGGAAAAACTGGGTTGTCGCGTGAATTTCCCCGAGAAGCAAGGGTGTTGCGGTCAGCCAGCCATCAACAGCGGTTACATCAAAGAAGCGATCCCCGGGATGAAAAACCTGATCGCCGCGCTGGAAGACAACGACGATCCGATTATCTCTCCGGCAGGCTCCTGCACCTATGCGGTAAAAAGCTACCCGACCTATCTGGCCGATGAACCTGAGTGGGCGATCCGTGCTGAGAACGTTGCTGCGCGTATGCAGGATCTCACTTCCTTTATCGTCAACAAACTGGGCGTGGTGGATGTCGGCGCCAGTCTGCATGGCCGCGCCGTATATCACCCCTCCTGTAGCCTGACCCGCAAGCTGGGTGTGAAGGAAGAGCCGCTCACACTGCTGAAAAACGTGCGCGGGCTGGAGC
>NZ_JAHLQZ010000423.1:0-621 GCF_018919505.1 Citrobacter sp. S55_ASV_140 | reverse complement strand
GTTTCAGCACATACCGGCTACAACCTGCATGCTCTGGTGGAACTGATGATACACGCGTTACCTGTACAGGCCAGTAGCGCTTTTTATTGCCAGTTAAAGCCAGAAAATCATACGGAGGAGAGTGATGTCGCTGTACGTCAGCGTTTTGGTGAAATAGCCGGTTCGGCTTTTGATACGGTGATCACTTCTGAGCGTCTGCCTTCTGGCTGGAGCTTGTTGCTGAGGAGGCTGCGGGAAAAACTGGTACAGCTTGCATCGGAATTATGGGAGAGGATTTTTGGCTGAACCGGACAGACTCAGCCACGGACAGATGTAAACCCGTTACTTTTTATACCTTACGGATAAGGTTCGTTTTACGTAGTTCTTACCGATTTCATAGTCCGGGTTCCATGTCGCCAGATTATGCACACCGATTGCGGCGGCGCTTACCGCTCCCAGAAGTGCTGTTGGTGACCACAGGGAGCCTGCCACCGCAGTGCTTCTGTATTCGGTGTATACACGGCAGGTTAATTTCTTCTGCTGATGTTCAATCGCGTACCCCTCTCTTTCTTTGAATCTATAAATGTCCCTGGGCATGCGCCTTAGGGTCAAACGTTGCACTTTTTCAGGGCAGTGTATGTC
>NZ_JAHLQZ010000422.1:0-632 GCF_018919505.1 Citrobacter sp. S55_ASV_140 | reverse complement strand
TGCTAAAAGTATTATTACTCTTTGTACTGTTGATTGCCGGGATCGTCGTTGGTCCAATGATTGCCGGTCATCAGGGCTACGTGCTGATCCAAACCGATAATTACAACATTGAAACCAGCGTGACGGGCCTGGTGATCATCCTGATCGTCGCGATGGTCGTCCTGTTTGCGATTGAATGGCTGCTGCGCCGAATTTTCCGCACCGGCGCGCATACCCGCGGATGGTTTGTCGGCCGTAAACGTCGCCGCGCCCGCAAGCAGACTGAACAAGCGCTGCTCAAACTGGCGGAAGGCGATTATCAGCAGGTTGAAAAGCTGATGTCGAAAAACGCCGATCACGCTGAGCAACCGGTAGTGAATTACCTGCTGGCAGCAGAAGCGGCCCAGCAACGTGGCGATGAAGCGCGCGCGAATCAACACCTTGAGCGTGCAGCTGAACTGGCCGGGAATGATACGATCCCGGTAGAAATCGCTCGCGTTCGTCTGCAACTGGCGCGTAATGAAAATCACGCCGCGCGCCACAGCGTAGATAAGCTGCTGGAGGTGACGCCGCGTCATCCGGAAGTGCTGCGTCTGGCTGAGCAAGCCTACATTCGCACCGGCGCATGGAGTTCGTTACTGGATATCATTCCA
>NZ_JAHLQZ010000421.1:0-700 GCF_018919505.1 Citrobacter sp. S55_ASV_140 | reverse complement strand
GTTGTTTCAGAGTTTGCTATTTGCTTCAGTGAGTTAGATCGCATTTTTTGCAGATATCGACAGGCGTTGTTTTCTGGAGCGCGGGGATATTCAGGCGTGTGGAAGGTAATGAATTTATACGCTGAATAATACCGGATTTATTGGGATGAAGGCGTTTTCTATTTATTCCAAAAGCGTGCTATTCGCGCTTATTTCATCTTATTTACATCTGGACTTCACCCAAGATACTGGGGGAATTTACAGGGATTTTATTAGCGCGATGCGAAGGTGCGCCAACACCTGCGCATCGCTAATCACTGTCACTATTAAAGGGAATAGTCACCATAACTGATACGCATAGTATTGCAGTTTCATTTGATCCAGAAGTGCATGCCGCACGCACCGCCGAACCCGAAGAGTCAGAACTGATGAAATCCCTGCGCGCCGTGGAAAAGCTCTCCGCGCGCAAGCAAAAGCAGGTGCTGGAGTTTATCGGAGTGATTGCGGGGAAAGCGTCAAAGGGGTGAGAGTGTGATAGTCCTTGAGGTGCCTGCGGGGTGCCTTTATTATAGGGTATTGCGCCATCTTTGCTTTATGCCGTAGTACGTTCGTTCCAGGCGTCAGTATATTGAATATTGCCATCTACGATACACCAAGTGATTTTTTCATAGCGCAGTTGTACGCTTTCTAAATGCCCGGTTCCCCGCTCGCGCCTTGAGCA
>NZ_JAHLQZ010000420.1:0-740 GCF_018919505.1 Citrobacter sp. S55_ASV_140 | reverse complement strand
GTCCGGTATCGAGCGCTTTGCCATAATTCACGCCGTGCGCCATTTTCTCCAGCATGGTGAAAAGATGCCATTTTAGCCAACGGTTAGCATTGAGCTGAATAATTGAAAGCGCATCCGTCAGAGGAATATTGTTACTCAACATTAGCGACAAATTATTCAAAAAAATGGAGGAAGTTAGCTGCCGATAAGTTGAGAACGGCATAATTCTGTCGAGAACCTTATTCCTTATTGTGCCGCTAAAATTGGCCATTGTCAGCCGTGAAAAGATAACCAGAAAGATAAATCCCAGTAGAATTTTTAGCCACAACCCCTCGTAAAGCGCCACGCCAAAATTATAGAGATTCTGTGTCACGGTTGGCCATTTATCAATCGGCACAACGGAGGCAAAGGCGGGGAATACCTTTTGCGAATAGCCGGCAATAACAATTAACGACAAGGTAATCATTATCAGGGGAAATATAAGCGCACCGATGATCTTTTTACGCAGTTCATCGTTGTATTTAATAATCGAAACCAGGGTAAAAAATCCATCAGAAAGGCTGCCGCTTTTCTCCGCCGCGGTGATCACACTCAGTTCAGAATTCGGCACCATACCTTCGAAAACAGCCGCAACGGATGTTTCCTGCTTCATTTGCGTGATAAGATCCATCAACCGTTTACTAAAGGCTTTCCCCAGTAAAGATTGACCTTCTTTTTGCAGTTTTTGCATCGAATCATACAAAGGCAGACCGGCCTTAATC
>NZ_JAHLQZ010000041.1:0-30223 GCF_018919505.1 Citrobacter sp. S55_ASV_140 | reverse complement strand
CGTTCTGTTCCTCGGCGCTGGCAGCATCTGGTTCCGTACCGGTCATCGTGATATCGAGAAGTTGGGCGGTATCGGTAAACGTATGCCGATTATCTCTCTGGCGATGCTGGTTGGCCTGATGGCGATGGCCGCACTGCCGCCGCTGAACGGTTTTGCCGGTGAGTGGGTCATCTATCAGTCTTTCTTTAAGCTTGGCAACAGCGGCGCGTTTGTCGGTCGTCTGTTAGGGCCGTTGCTGGCGGTAGGACTGGCGATTACTGGCGCGCTGGCGGTGATGTGTATGGCGAAAGTGTATGGCGTTACGTTCCTTGGCGCGCCGCGCACGAAGGAAGCTGAAAATGCCTGCTGCGCGCCAATCCTGATGGGCGTGAGCGTGGTTGCGCTGGCTATCTGCTGCGTAATTGGCGGCGTTGCTGCGCCGTGGTTGCTGCCGATGATTTCCTCTGCCGTTCCACTGCCGCTGGAAACCGCGAACACCACCGTTTCTCAGCCAATGATTACGCTGCTGCTGATCGCGTGTCCGCTGCTGCCGTTCATCATCATGGCAATTTTCAAAGGCAACCGTCTGCCGTCGCGTTCACGCGGTGCGGCATGGGTGTGTGGTTACGATCACGAGCAGTCAATGGTCATTACCGCCCACGGTTTTGCCATGCCGGTGAAAGAAGCCTTTGCCCCGGCACTCAAACTGCGTAAATGGTTGAACCCGGTATCACTGGTTCCGGGCTGGCAGAATGCGGCCGCTCCGGTACTGTTTCGTCGCCTGGCGTTGATTGAGCTGGCGGTGCTGGTGGTGATTGTGGTTTCACGAGGAGCCTGAAAATGAGTGTTTTATATCCGTTAATTCAGGCGCTGGTGCTGTTTGCCGTTGCGCCGCTGCTGTCCGGTGTGACCCGCGTGGCGCGTGCGCGTTTGCATAATCGTCGCGGTCCAGGCGTTTTGCAGGAATACCGCGACATTATCAAACTGCTGGGCCGTCAGAGCATTGCGCCTGCGGATTCCAGCTGGGTTTTCCGCCTGACGCCATTTGTGATGGTAGGTGTGATGCTGACTATCGCCACCGCGTTGCCGGTAGTGACCGTTGGTTCACCGCTGCCGCAATTGGGCGATCTGATCACCTTAATTTACCTGTTCGCCATCGCCCGTTTCTTTTTCTCTATCGCGGGCCTGGATACCGGTAGCCCGTTTACTGCGATTGGCGCCAGCCGCGAAGCGATGCTCGGCGTGCTGGTTGAACCTATCCTGCTGCTGGGACTGTGGGTGGCGGCGCAGGTTGCGGGTTCAACCCATATCAGCAATATCGCCGATACCGTTTACCACTGGCCTGCTGCGCGCAGCATCCCGCTGATTCTGGCCCTGTGCGCCTGTGCTTTCGCCACCTTTATCGAAATGGGCAAACTGCCGTTCGATCTGGCGGAAGCAGAGCAGGAACTGCAGGAAGGTCCATTGACCGAATACAGCGGCAGCGGTTTTGCGGTGCTGAAGTGGGGTATTAGCCTCAAACAATTGGTCGTACTGCAAATGTTCGTCGGCGTGTTCCTGCCGTGGGGACAGATGGAGACCTTCACCGCGGGTGGGCTGCTGCTGGCGCTGGTGATTGCCGTCGTCAAGCTGGTCCTCGGCGTGCTGGTCATTGCCTTGTTCGAAAACAGCATGGCGCGTCTGCGTTTTTGCGCCACTTCACGCGTGACCTGGGCCGGTTTTGGGTTTGCGTTTTTAGCGTTCGTCTCCTTGCTGGTGGCGTGATTTAAGAGAGTTTGAGCATGTCTGAAGAAAAATTAGGTCAACACTATCTCGCCGCTCTGCACCAGGCCTTTCCGGGCGTGGTGCTGGATGAAGCCTGGCAGACCAAAGATCAGCTGACGATCACCGTCAAGGTGAACTACCTGCCGGAAGTGGTTGAGTTCCTGTACTACAAACAGGGCGGCTGGTTGTCCGTGCTGTTTGGTAACGACGAACGTCAGCTGTGCGGCCATTACGCCGTTTATTACGTGATGTCGATGGAGCAGGGCACCAAGTGCTGGATTACCGTCCGCGTTGAAGTGGATGCCAATAAGCTGGAATTCCCATCCGTTACGCCACGTGTTCCGGCAGCCGTCTGGGGCGAGCGTGAAGTGCGCGACATGTACGGTTTGATCCCGGTCGGTTTGCCGGATGAACGTCGTCTGGTGCTGCCGGATGATTGGCCGGACGAGCTGTATCCGCTGCGTAAAGACAGTATGGATTATCGTCAGCGCCCGGCGCCGACCACCGATGCTGAAACCTACGAGTTCATCAACGAACTGGGCGACAAGAAAAATAACGTGGTGCCGATTGGCCCGCTGCACGTGACCTCCGATGAACCCGGTCACTTCCGTCTGTTTGTTGACGGCGAGAACATCATCGACGCCGACTATCGTCTGTTCTATGTCCACCGCGGCATGGAGAAACTGGCGGAAACCCGTATGGGTTACAACGAAGTGACGTTCCTGTCGGACCGCGTGTGCGGCATCTGCGGTTTTGCCCACAGCACCGCCTATACCACCTCCGTAGAGAATGCGATGGGTATCGTGGTGCCGGAACGCGCGCAGATGATCCGCGCCATTCTGCTGGAAGTGGAGCGCTTGCACTCGCACCTGCTGAACCTCGGCCTGGCCTGTCACTTCACCGGTTTTGATTCCGGCTTTATGCAGTTCTTCCGCGTGCGTGAAACGTCGATGAAGATGGCGGAGATCCTCACCGGGGCGCGTAAAACTTACGGTATGAACCTGATCGGCGGTATCCGTCGTGACCTGCTGAAAGACGATATGATCCAGACCCGTCAACTGGCGCAGCAGATGCGTCGTGAGGTGCAGGAACTGGTCGATATGCTGCTCAGCACGCCGAACATGGAACAGCGTACCGTGGGTATTGGTCGTCTGGATCCGGAGATCGCCCGCGACTTTAGTAACGTCGGTCCGATGGTTCGCGCCAGCGGTCACGCGCGTGACACCCGCGCCGATCACCCATTTGTGGGTTATGGTTTGCTGCCGATGGAAGTGCACAGCGAGCAGGGTTGCGACGTCATTTCTCGTCTTAAAGTCCGTATCAATGAAGTCTATACCGCACTGAACATGATCGACTTTGGTCTGGACAACCTGCCGGGCGGCCCGCTGGCGGTGGAAGGCTTTACCTATATTCCTCACCGCTTCGCGCTGGGCTTTGCCGAAGCGCCGCGCGGCGATGACATCCACTGGAGCATGACCGGCGATAACCAGAAACTGTATCGCTGGCGCTGCCGTGCGGCGACCTACGCCAACTGGCCAACGCTGCGTTACATGCTGCGTGGCAACACTGTTTCCGATGCCCCGCTGATTATCGGTAGCCTCGATCCTTGCTACTCCTGTACTGACCGTATGACCGTGGTCGATGTGCGTAAGAAGAAGAGCAAAGTCGTACCGTACAAAGAACTTGAGCGCTACAGCATCGAGCGTAAAAACTCGCCGCTGAAATAAGGAATCGCCATGTTTACCTTTATCAAAAAAGTCATCAAAACCGGGGCGCCGACGTCGTCGTATCCGCTGGAGCCGATTGCGGTCGATAAAAATTTCCGCGGTAAACCCGAGCACAATCCGCAGCAGTGCATTGGCTGCGCGGCCTGTGTCAATGCGTGTCCATCCAATGCGCTGACGGTTGAAACCGATCTGGTTACCAATGAGCTGGCGTGGCAGTTCAACCTCGGTCGCTGCATCTTCTGCGCCCGCTGCGAAGAAGTTTGCCCGACGGCGGCGATCAAGCTGTCGCAGGAATATGAGCTGGCGGTATGGAAGAAAGAAGATTTCCTGCAGCAGTCTCGCTTTTCGCTGTGTAACTGCCGCGTCTGTAACCGCCCGTTCGCGGTACAAAAAGAGATTGATTACGCCATTGCGCTGCTCAAGCACAACGGTGACAGTCGCGCGGAAAACCACCGTGAAAGCTTTGAGACCTGCCCGGATTGTAAGCGCCAGAAATGTCTGGTGCCGTCTGACCGTATTGAACTGACTCGCCATATGAAAGAGGCCAGCTGATGAGCAATTTATTAGGCCCACGTGACGCCAACGGTATTCCGGTACCGATGACGGTGGATGAATCCATTGCCAGCATGAAAGCATCGCTGCTGAAAAGCATCAAGCGTTCAGCGTATGTTTATCGTGTGGACTGCGGCGGCTGCAACGGCTGCGAAATCGAAATTTTCGCCACGCTCTCTCCGCTGTTTGATGCCGAACGCTTTGGTATCAAAGTGGTACCGTCGCCGCGTCATGCGGATATCCTGCTGTTTACCGGCGCGGTAACCCGCGCGATGCGTTCTCCGGCGCTGCGCGCCTGGCAGTCTGCGCCGGATCCGAAAATTTGTATCTCTTACGGCGCCTGCGGTAACAGCGGCGGTATCTTCCACGACTTATACTGCGTATGGGGCGGCACGGATAAAATCGTTCCGGTGGACGTGTATATTCCTGGCTGTCCGCCGACGCCTGCGGCAACGCTGTACGGTTTTGCGATGGCGCTGGGTCTGCTGGAACAGAAAATTCATGCGCGTGCGCCAGGTGAACTGGACGAACAGCCCGCTGAAATTCTGCATCCGGATATGGTTCAACCGCTGCGTGTGAAGGTGGACCGCGAAGCTCGCCGTCTGGCGGGTTACCGCTACGGTCGCCAGATTGCTGATGACTATATGACGCAGTTAGGGCAGGGTGAACATCAGGTGGCGCGCTGGCTGGAAGCGGAAAACGATCCGCGTCTGACCGAAATCGTCACGCATCTTAACCATGTAGTCGAAGAGGCGCGTATCCGATGAGTGAAACGGTGGTGTTCAGTCAACTGAGCCGTAAGTTTATTGATGAGAACGATGCGACGCCCGCAGAGGCGCAGCAGGTTGTCTATTACAGCCTGGCGATTGGTCACCACCTTGGGATCATCGATTGCCTGGAAGCGGCGTTAACCTGTCCGTGGGATGAATATCTGGCGTGGATAGCCACCCTTGCCGAGGGCAGCGAAGCCCGGCGGAAAATGGAAGGCGTGCCGAAGTATGGCGAGATCGTCATCGATTTCAACCATGTGCAAATGCTGGCGCGCGCGTTTGATGATGCGCGCGCCGTGCAGACTCCGCAGCAGCAGGAGTGGAGCAAGCTGATGCTCAGCATGCTGCATGATATTCACCAGGAAAGCGCCATCTATCTGATGGTGAGGAGACACCGTGACTGACGTTTTACTTTGTGTCGGCAACAGCATGATGGGCGATGACGGCGCGGGTCCGCTACTGGCGGAAATGTGCGCTGCCAATCCTCAGGGCAACTGGGTTGTCATCGACGGCGGCAGCGCGCCGGAAAACGATATCGTCGCTATCCGTGAACTGCGCCCGCAGCGTCTGTTGATTGTGGATGCCACCGACATGGGGTTAAACCCGGGTGAAATCCGCATTATCGACCCGGATGATATTGCTGAAATGTTCATGATGACCACCCACAACATGCCGCTGAACTATCTGGTCGATCAGCTAAAAGAGGATGTTGGCGAGGTGATCTTCCTCGGCATTCAGCCGGATATTGTCGGTTTTTATTACCCGATGACGCAGCCGATCAAAGATGCGGTCGAGACCGTCTATCAACGATTAGCCGGATGGGAAGGCCACGGTGGATTTTCCGGGTTAGAAGCGCCAGAAGAGTAACCTTACCAACGCCGGATGCCAGTGGCATCCGGCCTGTTTTGAGCCTCACACACTCTGTTCTTCACTTGCCTGCTCGATAATTAATTTCCCCTGCATCACCGAAACATTCACTGCCGTCCCGGTAGGGAATCCCGCTTGTTCCAGCCAGTCGCCGTTCAGCGTTAGCGAGGCATGCCGACTGATACGGAGCGTGAAACCCGTGTTACGATCTTCATGGCGTTTTCTGACATAGCCCACTTTCAAACGACGTACGGGTTTGGTGATAACCACTGCTGTTGTGCCATTTTCATCAGACATGAACGCTTCCTTGTGGTGAACGGATAAGAGAAAAACTACTGAATAAAATGCCAGTAAAAATGCGCAAGGGCAAACCGGAAACTGGAAGGAAGATTCCACATTTGGAATGCAATTCATGAAATGAAAATAGGTGATTCTGCCGAAGGATTACAAAACCCTCCGGCTGAGGAATTACGCCAGATCGGCCCCGTTACTGGCGATCACTTTTTTGTACCACCAGAATGATTTTTTGCGGGTACGCGCCAGCGTGCCTTGGCCCGCATCGTCCCGGTCTACATACACAAAACCGTAACGCTTGCTCATCTCGCCGGTTGAGGCGGAAACCAGATCGATGCAGCCCCAGGTGGTGTAACCCATTAGCGGCACACCATCTTCAATGGCGTCAGCCATGGCGCGGATGTGTTCGCGTAAATAGCGAATGCGATAGTCGTCATTAATCTCTCCGTTGGCATCCATTTCATCTTTCGCCCCCAGCCCGTTTTCCACCAGAAACAGCGGCTTCTGATAACGGTCATACATCATATTCATCGTGATGCGCAGGCCAAGCGGATCGATACCCCAGCCCCATTCGCTGGCGGCAATGTACGGATTACGCAGTGATTTCACTACGTTGGCAGCGCTGGTGTTGCCCGTGTTCATGTCAGCGGAGGCGCAGCGTGATGCGTAATAGCTAAACGAGACGAAATCGACGGTGTTCTTCAGGATGTCGTCATCTTCTGCGGCTTTTTCTATCGTCACGCCCTTTTCGCGAAACACCCGGGCGGAGTAGGCGGGATAAGCCCCGCGCGCCTGCACATCAATAAAGAACAGGTTTTCGCGGTCTTTTTCCAGCGCGGTCCACACATCTTCTGGTTTACAGGAGTAAGGATAAAAATTACCGCCCGCCAGCATGCAACCGACCCGGTTTTGCGGATTCACTTCATGGGCGATTTTCGTCGCCAGGGCACTGGCAACCAGTTCGTGGTGGGCGGACTGATATTTCACCTGATCCTGATTTTCACCCTCTTCAAATACCAGCCCGGCCCCTGAAAAAGGGCTGTGCAGCATGATGTTGATTTCGTTGAACGTCAGCCAGTATTTCACCAGACCGTCAAAGGCTTCGAAGCAGGTGCGGGCGTAACGGGTAAAGAACTCCACCATTTTGCGGTTCCGCCAGGAGCCGTACTCGGTAACCAGATGCATGGGCACATCGAAGTGACATAGCGTGACTAACGGCTCAATACCGTATTTTTTACACTCGGCAAAAACGTCCCGGTAAAAAGCGATACCTTCTTCATTAGGCGCCAGTTCGTCGCCGTTAGGGTAGAGACGACTCCAGGCTATTGAGGTGCGAAAAACCGTAAACCCCATTTCCGCCATCAGCGCAATATCTTCCTTGTAGCGATGATAAAAGTCGATCGCCTGATGGCTGGGATAAAATTCGTCGTCCTGAAGCGTATAGCGCTTCTCCTGACCCAGTTTAACCGGCATCCGGTGTTCGCCATGGGGGATCATATCGACGGTGGTCAGCCCTTTACCGCCTTCCCGGTATGCCCCTTCAGACTGGTTGGCGGCCAGCGCGCCGCCCCATAAAAATCCTTGCGGAAAAACAGACATAGTTAACCTCAGTTCATGCCAGTCAAATGCTGGCTCCATTGATATTGCCCGCTTGTGCGGCCTGATTTTTTCTGGCCTGCGCGGCAGCATCTTCGACAGGAATATCTTCAAAGCCGAGAATCAGTGTTAATACAAAGGAAAGCACGACCGCCAGCGCCATCACGCCAAACACCCAGACAATGGTCATCGGATTAGCCGGATCGAAAAACTGGACGCTGGTGAACAGGCCAGGAGCCGCCATGGAATGACTCGCCAGTCCAGCCATACCGGCAACGGCACCGCAGATAAAACCGCTGATTAGGCTCGCAATCAGTGGGCGTTTCAGACGGATCGCCACGCCGTACAGCGCGGGTTCGGAAATGCCTGCCATGATGGCTGAAGCGGCGGCCGCCAACGCTGTCTGACGCAGTTCCGGGTTTTTGGTTTTCCATGCCACCGCCAGCGATGAACCGCCCAGCGACAGATTAGCGCCGATTTCAGAGGGCATCACCATGCCTTCTTTACCGGTTTCGGCAATGGTCTGGATAATGGTGGGCGTAAACACGCGGTGCATACCCGTCATCACTAACAGCGGCCACAGTGCGCCCATAATGGCGACCGACAGCCAGCCGAGATAGCCGTGAATGGTATAGACCAGCGCTGAAATTGCACTACCGATCCAGATACCAATCGGGCCGATTAAAACGATCGCGAGCGGGGCGGCGATCAGCACGATCAGCATCGGTTTGAGGAAGTTTTTGGTCACTGCCGGCGTGATACGATCCACCCAACGTTCGATATATGACAGACACCAGGTCATGACCAGTGCCGGGATCACGGTGTAGGTGTATTTGACCGCCGTCACCGGGATCAGGGCGAACTCAACGTGCTCACCCTGCGCGGCTTTTGCCATCAGATCGATAAAACTGGGATGGACCAGCACACCCGCAATAGCAATTGCCAGCGACATGTTGGTTTTGAATTTGATGGCTGCCGAAGCGGCGACCATCAGCGGCAGGAAGAAAAATGCGCCGTCGCCGATAACGGTCAGAATGGTGAGGGTGGACGATCCTTTTACCAGCACGCCGGTCATTTCCAGAACCATTGCCAGCAGTTTGAGCATTGATCCACCGATAATTGCCGGGATCAGCGGTGACATCGTGCCGATCAGCGCATCGAGGATCCCCGCGCCAATCCGTTTCAGCGTCAGCCGGGGTTTGGTTTGCGGCTCAGCAGGTTGCATGTTGGCAGGTAGCAGGCTGACAACTTCGCGATACGCCTGCGAAACGGTGTTGCCGATGATCACCTGACACTGATTATCGTTACGTACTACGCCCAGCACGCCAGGAAGCGTTTTCAGCGTCGCGCTATCGACCTGCGCATCATCTTTGATAACGAAACGCAAACGGGTCATACAGTGGGTCACTGCTGTGATGTTGTCGACGCCTCCCAGAGCCGTCACAACGGAGCGCGCCAGCGCTGCATAATTCTTGGACATCGGATTTAATCCTGTTTTATCAGTAGGGTACGTTATGTTTTATCCGTTTGCGCAGGTCACGTTTCTGAGTTGATGAAACTCAGATAGGAAACCGGTTCCACAAAATCATGTTTAATTTATATTTATTAAACAAGAGTTAATTTTTATTGTTTTTATAATTGTGATGATGATCACCAGATGTCAGGCGCCGCGTTTTAGCAGCGAGGACAGCGGCGAAACGGTGCAGTACACTGCGTCACATTAAGAGCAAAGGGATGAGTACTATGACCACGATGCTGGAGGTGGCGAAGCGGGCCGGGGTGTCGAAAGCGACGGTTTCCCGGGTGCTTTCCGGGAACGGTTACGTCAGCCAGGAAACCAAAGACCGTGTGTTTCAGGCCATTGAAGAGAGTGGTTACCGCCCTAATTTACTGGCGCGCAGCCTGGCGGCGAAGACCACGCAGACGCTGGGTCTGGTGGTGACCAATACTCTTTATCATGGCGTCTATTTCAGCGAGCTGCTGTTTCACACCGCGCGGATGGCGGAGGATAAGGGGCGCCAGTTGTTGCTGGCTGATGGTAAACATAGCGCAGAGGAAGAGCGTCAGGCGATCCAGTACTTACTCGACCTGCGCTGTGACGCGATTATGATCTATCCGCGTTTTCTCAGCGTGGATGAAATAGACGAGATCATTGACGCGCACGCCCAGCCGATTATGGTGCTTAATCGACGGCTGCGTAAAAACAGTAGCCACAGCGTCTGGTGCGATCAAAAACAAACCAGCTTTAACGCCGTTGCGCAGTTGATTGCCGCCGGGCACCAGGAGATTGGTTTTATTACCGGCTCGATGGATTCGCCTACCGGCGTGGAACGACTCTCAGGCTATAAAGACGCGCTGGCTGCGCATGGCATTTCGCTAAATAATGATTTGATTGTCAAAGGAAAGTGGACGCCAGCCTGCGGTGCCGCGGGCGTTGATACGCTGCTTTCACGCAAGGTCAATTTTACCGCGCTGGTGGCCAGCAATGATGATATGGCGATAGGCGCGATGAAGCAGTTGCATGATCAGGGTATCCGTGTGCCTGCCCAGGTGTCGGTGATTGGTTTCGATGATATCGCCATCGCGCCATACACTATTCCGGCGCTTTCCAGCGTCAAAATTCCGGTGACGGAAATGATCCAGGAAACGATTGGTCGCCTGATATTTATGCTGGGTGACGGGGCATTTACGCCGCCAAAAATCTTCACCGGAGAACTCATTCAGCGCGATTCTGTTGCGCCATACGTTTCGCGCTGACGGCTGTCATTTGTCATCGTCACTAGTGACGATGACACACCATTCTCACATCCATCAAAATAAAAACCCTTTAATAACAGTGCATTAAAATTTGGCACGATTCGTGAATGCTTCGGCAGATAATCTGTCATTGCTGGAGAAATTGATGAACCGTTTCATCATTGCAGACGCCAATAAATGCATTGGTTGCCGTACCTGTGAAGTGGCCTGCGTAGTATCCCATCAGGATAACCAGGACTGCGCATCGCTGACCCCTGAAACCTTTTTACCCCGCATTCACGTCATCAAAGGCGTTAACGTCTCCACGGCGACGCTGTGCCGCCAGTGTGAAGACGCGCCGTGCGCTAACGTCTGTCCAAACGGTGCAATCAGCCGTGATAAAGGCTTTGTCCATGTGATGCAGGAACGCTGCATTGGCTGTAAAACCTGCGTGGTGGCGTGTCCTTATGGGGCAATGGAAGTTGTCGTGCGTCCGGTTGTGCGTAACAGCGGCGCGGGCCTGAACGTTCGTGCAGAAAAAGCCGAAGCCAACAAGTGCGACCTGTGCCACCACCGCGAAGCGGGTCCTGCCTGTATGGAAGTCTGCCCGACTCACGCGCTGATTTATGTGGATCGCAATAAGCTTGAGCAACTGAGCGCTGAAAAACGCCGCCGCGCGGCGCTGGACTCCACCGCATCTTTGCTGTTCTGATCGCTAAAAATCCGCGTAAAATACGGTAGTACTTATGCCGGATGGCGGCTTCGCCTTATCCGGCCTACTTTTCGCATTCACGTAGGCCTGATAAGCGTAGCGCCATCCGGCAAACCGGGATAGATGACTGCGGGAAGGACATAATGACAATCAACAACCACTCCGGCGTACAACTGCGTATTCGCGGCAAGGTACAGGGCGTCGGGTTTCGCCCCTTCGTCTGGCAACTGGCGCAGCGCCTGCAATTGCATGGCGACGTGTGCAACGACGGTGACGGTGTGGTGGTGCGCTTACAGGAAGATCCGGCGGAGTTTATTGCACAATTGCATCAATATTGTCCGCCGCTGGCGCGCATTGATAGCATTGAGAGCGAGCCATTCGCCTGGACGCAGCAGCCTGCCGATTTCTCGATTCGCCAAAGTGCAGGCGGTACGATGAATACGCAAATTGTCCCGGACGCCGCGACTTGTCCCGAATGCCTTGTTGAAATGAACACCCCCGGCGAACGTCGCTATCGCTACCCCTTCATCAACTGCACCCATTGTGGCCCGCGTTTTACGATTATCCGCGCCATGCCGTACGACCGTCCGTTTACCGTGATGGCGTCCTTCCCTCTCTGTGCGCAATGCGATACAGAGTATCGCGATCCCTATGACCGTCGCTTTCACGCCCAACCCGTTGCCTGCCCGCAATGTGGTCCACATCTTGAGTGGCTAAGCGCGGGTGAGCGAGCGGAAAAAGAAGAGGCGCTGCAGGCGGCGGTAGCGTTGCTAAAAGCGGGCGGCATTGTCGCTGTGAAAGGCATTGGCGGATTTCATTTGGTCTGCGATGCGCGAAATGATAATGCTGTGGCGCTGCTCCGGTTGCGTAAACATCGCCCGGCTAAACCGTTGGCGGTGATGTTGCCTGCTGACGACGGACTGCCTGAAGCTGCGTGTCGTCTGTTAACCACCCCTGCCGCGCCGATCGTATTGGTGCAAAAACGCTATGTAGCGGCATTGAGCGAGGGAATAGCGCCAGGGTTAACGGAAGTTGGCGTTATGCTGCCAGCGAATCCGTTGCAGCATCTCCTGTTACAAGAGATGCAGTGCCCGCTGGTAATGACCTCCGGCAACCTCAGCGGCAGGCCGCCAGCCATTACCAACGCGCAGGCGCTGGAAGATTTACGCGAAATTGCCGACGGTTTCCTGCTGCATAACCGCGAAATTGTGCAGCGCATGGATGACTCCGTGGTGCGTGAAAGCGGGGAAATGCTGCGCCGCTCGCGGGGTTACGTGCCGGATGCGGTCGCGTTGCCGCCGGGTTTTCGTGACGTGCCGCCGATGCTGTGTTTAGGTGCGGATCTAAAAAATACCTTCTGTCTGGTACGTGGCGAACAGGCGGTTATCAGTCAGCATTTGGGTGATCTCAGCGATGACGGCATCCAGCAGCAGTGGCGTGATGCGCTGCGCCTGATCCAGAACATTTATGACTTTACGCCACAGCGTATCGTGCATGACGCCCACCCCGGCTATGTTTCCAGCCTGTGGGCCAGTGAGATGAATCTGCCGAGCGAAACGGTGCTGCATCACCATGCGCATGCCGCTGCGTGTATGGCCGAGCACGGTTGGCCGCTGGACTGTGGAGATGTTATCGCTCTGACGGTAGACGGTATCGGCATGGGGGCAAACGGCGCGCTGTGGGGCGGAGAGTGTTTGCGGGTCAACTATCGTGAATGCGAACACCTGGGCGGCTTACCCGCGGTCGCGCTGGCGGGCGGCGATCTGGCGGCAAAGCAGCCGTGGCGTAACCTGCTCGCGCAGTGTCTGCGTTTTGTCCCTGACTGGCAGCGATTCCCGGAAACATCGGCGCTGCAACAGCAAAACTGGAACGTGCTGGCACGCGCCATTGAGCGGGGGATCAATGCGCCGCTGGCGTCATCGTGCGGACGGCTGTTTGATGCCGTTGCCGCCGCGCTCCAGTGCGCACCGACTTCGCTGAGCTATGAAGGCGAGGCCGCCTGCGCGCTGGAGGCGTTGGCATCGCAATGTGAAGGCGTTGAGCATCCGGTAACAATCCCCTTGCAAGGTAATGAGCTTGACCTGGCTGTTTTTTGGCAGCAATGGCTGAACTGGCAGGGGGCGCCTGCGGCAAGAGCGTGGGCGTTTCATGATGCGCTGGCGTGTGGGTTTGCCACGCTGATGCGTGAGCAGGCTGAAGCGCGTGGCGTTAAGACGTTAGTATTCAGCGGTGGCGTGATGCATAACCGTTTGTTGTCATCGCGGCTGGCATTTTATCTGGCTGATTTTACCTTACTGTTCCCGCAGCGTTTACCGGCGGGTGATGGGGGATTATCGCTGGGGCAGGGCGTGATTGCCGCGGCGCGCTGGTTGGCGCAAAAATAAAAAAAAGCCCCGGGACTGGCGGGGCAAGAAAAACATGTCGGGGCATACCGACAAGTGGCAACGCACGTCCATGTGCGTGAGGTTAATAAATCAGTAGCAGCATTGCCGGATAAGGCGCGGCGCCATCCGGCACCACAGACTTACAAGGGCAATGTTTTCAGCAGCGCAAAGGCCTCTTTCATCCGGTCTTCACTGACCACAAACGCACATAGCTGGCCTTCGTCGTTCATTCCTCTGGCCACCATACCTTGCGCTTCCGCGGCAATATGCCAGTTCAGATCGCGCCGCTGGGTTTCCCCCGCCAGATGCAATGGCAGTTCCGGCGTTTTAACTTTTACCAGCATGGCAGGTAGCTTCAGCGGAGCATTGCCGCCGAGCAGGTTTTTCGCCAGATACATGGCGCTCAGTTGAATCGGCTGCAGGAACGGCAGCACCTGACCGTTAATTTCCGCGCAGTCGCCGAGGGCATAAATGTCCGGGTGGCTGGTTTGCAGATAGCTGTCGACGCAGACGCCACGATTAATGCTCAATCCGGCACGACGCGCCAGCGCCGTTTCCGGGCGCAGACCGGTGGCGGCGATCACCGCATCGACTTCTACGCGGCGACTACGATCGAGCGTGGCGCGAATACCCGATTCAGTTTTTTCCAGACCCTGAAGCTGTGATTTCAGCAGCAGATGCACACCCATATCGGTCAGACGATGCTGTAAGCGACTGCTGACTTCCGGTGGCATCAGCGAGGCCAGAATGCTGGCGGCGTTGTCGATAAGCGTTACCGCTTTACCGGCACGACAAAAATCCATCGCCAGCTCACTGCCAATCAGACCGCCGCCGACAATGAGTACCCGCTGGGCATCACGCAGTTGCGTTTCACAGGCGCGGTATTCTTGCTGACTGTTCAATGTGAGCATTAACTCACGTCCGGTGACTGGAGGCACAAAGGCTGAAGCCCCCGTCGCCAGCACCAGCTTGTCGTACTGCCACTGTTGGTCCTGACTTTTCACGATGTGGGCATCGGTGTCGATGTCGGTCACCCAGGTGTAGGGGAACAGGCGCAAATTAAACTGTTCGGCAAACTCCCCCGCCGACTGGCGGGTGAGGTCGTCTGCACGCTGTGCCTGACTGATAACGTGGCTGAGATCGGGCTTGTTGTACTCATCCATGCTGTCAGCGGCAAGCAGGGTCAACGGAACAGTTGCATCCTGTTTACGGATATTTTTGACTAACTGGCGGGCGGCGAAGCCCGAACCAATAATGACAATTCCGTGGTTCATTTTGCCTCCGTTGCCAGTACGTCGAAGACGTCTTTACCTAATGAACATTCCGGGCACAGGAAGTTATCCGGCACATCGCTCCATGGGGTACCTGGCGCGACATCCTGCAACGGTTCGCCTTTTGCTGGATCGTAAATCCACTGGCACACGCTGCACTGCATGCTTGGGCCGAGGTCAGCCGCAGCCGCAGCGGCACAAGCGCACTCTTCTTCTTTGGTTGCCGCTTTGACGGTCGTTTCCGGTAGCGGAGCAAGCGCCCACTGACGTGCAATTTCACGACCGTGCTGACGACACAGTTCCAGCGCATCCAGATCCGGACGCCATTTCGCCTTCAGGCTAAGCGACATCTCAAAACCGGCATCTTGTAAACGGGTGGACAGGCGGTCAACTGCGCCGCCGCTCCAGCCGTGAGAACCAAAGGCGCTGGCGCGTTTGTTACGAAAACGCAGGCCGGTCATCTCTTCCACCAGTCCGGCGATTTTCGGCATCATCACGTTGTTCATGGTGGAAGTACCGACCAGTACGCCTTTAGAACGGAAGACGTTGGTCAGGACGTCGTTTTTGTCGCTACGGGCGACGTTAAAGATTTTCACCGCCACGTTCGGGTCAACTTCATTGATGCCCTGGGCAATGGCGTCCGCCATCATGCGGGTGTTGTTGGACATGGTGTCGTAGAAGATGGTGATGCGGTCTTCCTGATAATCGGCCGCCCATTTCAGGTACAGCTCAACGATCTGCGTTGGGTTGTCGCGCCATACCACACCGTGGGAGGTGGCAATCATATCGACCGGCAGATTGAAGCCGAGGATTTCAGTGATTTTCGGCGTCACCAGACGGCTGAACGGGGTCAGGATGTTGGCGTAGTAGCGTTGGCATTGTTCGAACAGTTCGGTCTGGTCAACTTCATCATTGAACAGACGTTCGTCGCAGTAATGCTGGCCGAAGGCATCGTTACTGAACAGTACCGCATCGCCGGTCATGTAGGTCATCATGCTGTCAGGCCAGTGCAGCATCGGCGTTTCAACAAAAATCAGTTGTTTGCCGTTGCCGATGTCCAGAGAATCACCGGTTTTCACCACGTTGAAGTTCCACTCCGGATGATGGTGGTGGCCGGTGATGGAATCAATCGCGTTAGCGGTGCAGTAAATTGGCGTGTCCGGGATGCAGGACATCAGTTCGGTCAGCGCACCGGCGTGATCTTCTTCCGCGTGGTTAATGATGATGTAGTCGATATCCGCGAGGTCAATTTCACTGCGCAGGTTCTGCACGAATTCACGGCTAAACTTATGGTCTACTGTATCGATCAGCACGTTTTTTTCTTCACGGATGAGATAGCTGTTGTAGCTGCTACCGCGCAGCGTTTTGTATTCAGTGCCGTGGAAATCTCGCACTTCCCAGTCACGTTGGCCAACCCAATGAATATTATTTTTAACCAGAATAGACATAGCAACCTCAATTGATTCAGCGTTTTTCTAAAAAGATATTTTGTTAATTGCAGGTTGTGTGCCAACTTTTTAATTATTTGATTTTTAATGATTTATTATTGATTACCTATAAAATGGTAGTCAAAATGACTGTTTATTTTATTGTCAATATGACAATATTAATTGTCAAAATGACAATGAGGTTGCCATGAGCTTTTCAGTAGATGTGCTGGCGGGTATCGCCATTGAATTACAAAGCGGTATCGGTCATCAGGACCGTTTTCAGCGCCTGATCACGACCTTGCGCCAGGTGCTGGAGTGCGACGCATCGGCACTGCTGCGCTACGAGTCGCGACAGTTTATCCCGCTGGCTATCGATGGCCTGGCGCAGGATGTCCTCGGCCGCCGCTTCACGCTGGAGGGACATCCGCGGCTGGAGGCGATTGCCCGCGCCGGGGACGTGGTACGTTTTCCTGCCGACAGCGATCTGCCCGATCCTTATGACGGGTTAATACCGGGTCAGGAGAGCCTGAAAGTGCATGCCTGCATCGGGTTGCCGCTGTTTGCCGGACAAAATCTGATTGGTGCGTTAACGCTGGATGGCATGGAGCCCGATCAGTTCGATGTCTTCAGCGATGAAGAGCTTAGGCTAATTGCCGCTCTGGCTGCGGGGGCGCTGAGTAATGCGTTGCTGATTGAACAACTGGAAAGCCAGAATATGCTGCCGGGTTCGTCGACGGCTTTCGAGCAGGTGACGGAAACCCAGATGATTGGCCTGTCGCCCAATATGATGCAGTTGAAAAAAGAGATTGAGATTGTGGCAGGGTCCGATCTCAACGTACTGATCAGCGGCGAAACCGGGACCGGGAAGGAGTTGGTAGCCAAAGCGATTCATGAAGGTTCGCCGCGTGCGGTGAATCCGCTGGTGTATCTCAACTGCGCGGCGTTGCCCGAAAGCGTGGCGGAAAGTGAACTTTTTGGTCACGTAAAAGGGGCTTTTACCGGGGCTATCAGTAATCGTAGCGGTAAATTTGAAATGGCGGATAACGGCACGCTGTTTCTCGACGAGATTGGCGAACTCTCGCTGGCGTTGCAGGCCAAGCTGCTGCGCGTATTGCAGTATGGCGATATTCAGCGCGTAGGGGACGATCGCAGCCTGCGCGTTGACGTGCGCGTACTGGCGGCGACCAATCGTGATTTACGCGAAGAGGTGCTGGCGGGGAATTTTCGCGCGGATCTGTTTCATCGTCTGAGCGTTTTTCCCCTTTCCGTGCCGCCACTACGTGAGCGCGGCGAAGATGTAGTGCTGCTGGCAGGCTATTTTTGCGAGCAATGTCGGCTGCGGCTGGGACTTTCCCGCGTTGTGTTAAGCCCCGGCGCGCGTAATCATCTGCTGAGTTACGGCTGGCCCGGAAACGTGCGCGAGCTGGAACATGCCATTCATCGGGCGGTTGTGCTGGCAAGGGCTACCCGGGCAGGGGATGAGGTGGTGCTGGAGGCACAGCATTTTGCCTTGCAGGATGAAAGCCCTGTACCGCAGCCGGACGTCGTGGCAGAGATCCCGCAGCATCACAATTTGCGTGAGGCAACGGAGTCATTTCAGCGCGAGATGATCCGCCGGGCCTTGGCGCAAAATAACCACAATTGGGCGGCAAGCGCGCGGGCGCTGGAAACAGACGTCGCCAACCTGCACCGGCTGGCGAAACGCCTGGGGCTGAAGGATTAGATAATACCGGCCTGATAGAAATCCTGCAGGTTGATAGCGCCGGTGAGTTTCCCGTTTTCATCTACCACCGGTGCGGCAGTGATTTTGCGTTTCATCAGGATCTCTTTGGCGTCAATCGCGCGGCTCTGTGCCTGCAGCGTAATGCCATTATGGGTCATTGCTTCGCTAACCTGCGTGGTGAGCGCGCCGCCGCCAACCAGCCAGCGGCGCAGGTCGCCGTCAGTGAAGACGCCTTTCACCAGTGACGCCTCATCACAGACAGCCACCAGACCAAGACCCGTGCGGCTGAGTTCCAGCATCGCGTCCATGACGCTGGTGGTCAGCGTTACCTGCGGAATGGCATCGTCACGGCGCATCAGGTGATGCACTTTATTTAACAGACGAGCGCCCAGCGCGCCGGCCGGATGCGAGCGGGCAAAATCTTCTTCGTTAAAGCCGCGCGCCTGCATCACGGCGATTGCCAGCGCGTCGCCCATCATCAGCGTGTTGACGGTGCTGGAGGTCGGCGCCAGGCGCATTGGGCAGGCTTCACGTTCAACAGAAATATCCAGCACGGCTTTGGCCGCCAGGCCCAGCGGCGAGGTTGGTTTTCCGGTCATGGCCAGCAGGGCGACGGATTTGTCTTCCAGGCGCGGAATGATGAGATCCAGCTCTTTCGCGCCGCCGGAGTAAGAGATAAACAGCATCACGTCGCGGCTTTCAATCATGCCTAAGTCGCCATGCAGCGCTTCCGCCGGATGCACAAAAAAGGCAGGGGTGCCGGTACTGGCGAGGGTCGCAGCAATTTTTTTGCCAATATGGCCTGATTTGCCAATCCCGGAGACAATGACTTTGCCTTCACAGTGGATGATAGTATTGGCGGCGCGGACAAAATCATCGCCCAGTCGCTCCGGCAGTCGACTGGCTTCCTGCAGTTCCAGCATTAACGTCTGACGGCCCGCGTTCAGTAGTGCATCACTCATTGGTTTCTCCGGTTATGATTACTTCAATCCCTTTTGCTTCCAGCGCCTGACGAAATGCAGGGTCTATACCTGCATCGGTAATCAGCTTGTCAACGCTTTCCAGACTGCACACAACATTAGGGCTTTTACGCCCAAATTTTGAGGAGTCAGCCATCAGAATCACTTCGCGAGCGGCATTGCACATCGCTTTACTGACGCTAAAGACCTCATTAAAGGTGGTCACGCCGGCATTGAGGTCAATACCGTCGGTCCCCATGAAGAGTTTATCAAAGCTGAATTGCTCAAAGGCGTTTTCTGCCAACTGACCGTGAAATGACGCAGATTTTTTGCGAAAGGTCCCGCCAGGCATCAGGATGGTTTGCTCGTTGTCCAGCTCCGAAAGGGCATTAACAATGTGCAGACTGTTGGTCATGACGGTGATGTTGCTAAAGCGGGTAAGCATCGGCACCATCTGCAATACGGTGCTGCCCGCATCCAGAATGATGGAGTCGCCATCATGGATATAACGGACGGCGGCTTCAGCGATCTGCTCTTTTTTATGCGTGTTAATTAGGGTTTTGTGATCGATGGGCGGGTCAGATTCATCTTTGTTCAACACTACGCCGCCATAGGTACGAATGACGGTTCCAGCATTTTCCAGAATGACCAGGTCTTTGCGAATGGTTGTGCCGGTCGTGTCAAAGTAGTGGGCCAGTTCTTCAACCGAGCATTTTCCCTGCTTTTGCAGGTGCTCCAGTATGGCAGCCTGACGCTGACGAGGTTTCATAGGCGTGATTACCCTGACTTATTTAGGTTGCAAAATGATAATTTCGCAAGCTATTAGCATTCACAACGAAATTACCCATGTTTCAGTTTAAGCGCCAATGATAGTGCATTCTGCGCTAACGGATCATGGGGAAAGATCACATCAGGCTGTAAATCATCAAGATGTTTGCCCATTATGGTGGCAATTTTGCCGGGTCTGGCGAATACGGTAAGACCTTTCATAAATAACGTATCGGTAACCCGCTGTTGCTCATCAAGCGCGATGGCGACGACCACGCGCGGTTTAAACCGTCCGCCGGAACGCCCCACGCCCACCCGACCCCGCTGACAAAGTTTATCGAACGCGCGGTTAAAGCGGGATATTTGCCAGCCACCAAGCGCCAGTTGCAGGCACCAGGCGATGGCGGCGACGGTAATCAGTGCGGAAACCATAATGCGCTCCTTTGATTTTGCCGGATGACGGCTGCGCCTAATCCGGCCTACATAATATTCGTAGGCCCGGTAAGCACAGCGCCACCGGGCAGTCATACCTCTTAGAACATCACCTGACCGCCGGTGACGTTAATCGATTGTCCAGTGCAGTAAGAGGCTTTCGAACTGGCATAAAACAGCAGCATGTTCAGCACGTCCTGATAATCGCAGCCGCGTTTGAGCGGAACCTTATCAATGTAATACTGCTCTACTTCATCCGGCTTAAGGCCCAGTTTGGTAGCGTACTGCGGTAATAATGACTGGAACATCGGTGATTTCAACAGGTTGCCGAGCATCAGCGAATGGACGGTAATCCCGTATTCCGCCAGATCCAGCGCCAGCGACTGGGTTAAACCCACGCCGCCAAATTTTGCCGCGCTGTAGCCCGAATTGTGTTTACTGCCTACTTTCCCTGATTTGGAGTTGATCTGGATAATGCGTCCCTGAACGCCATCGCGGATCATCAGGCGCGAGAATTCACGGGCGCAGAGGAAGTAACCGACCAGATTCACCTGCAGCGAGCGGTCGAAATCCCCAAGCTGAAAGTCGCTGATAAACGCGGCTTTAGCGATACCCGCGCTGTAAACCAGCAGGTCGACGCGACCAAATATTTCATCCACTCCGCGTGACAGTGCCAGCACGCTCTGTTCGCTGGTGGCATCAGCGCCAAAACCGTACGCTGTGCCTGCGCCAAACTCGGCGTTAATCTCCTGCGCGACGTTGGCGGCTTTATCGCTTTGAATATCCACCACCGCGACGCGGTATCCTTCTGTCGCAAGCCCACGGCAAAGGAACGCTCCCAGGGTCTGGCCTCCACCAATGACAACGGCAACCTGATTCATCTTTTTCTCCTTCAATCTTAAGCAACAAACTTCAAAATACAGCCCGGCGCGATATCGTCCGGTACAGGGCCCGCCACATGTACGGTGCCAGGGAATTCCGCTTCGCTGAGTCCGTCAAAACGTAGGGTGATATGCCCCAGTTCACGTAAGTTTTGTTCCGCCACGCTGCCAACGGCGGTGACCGGGTAGTGATGCTGGCCCAGTTCAAACTGGATCCCGGCGTGCAAAGAACCGTTCAGATCGCCGTGGCAATGGATGAAGCAAAACTCTTCAATATCCGCTGGCGCGCCTTCACGAAAGGTAATTAACATCTGGTCGCAAAGTGCGTCCGGGGCGCTTTGGCCGATGCGGGTGATGGTGGTTTGATAAATCACGGTCATTTTTGAGTGCCTCTTATTGGTAAATAAAGCCGGATACAAACCAGGCGATGAGAACGGTAGGCGCGCCGGTCAGGAAGCGGCTTACCAGGACGGATGGCACGCCGACGCGGACCGTGTCCTGACGCGCTTCGGCCAGCGATAACCCCACGGGAATAAAGTCGCATGCGGCTTGCGCATTAATGGCAAACAAGGCCGGTAGCGCCAGATGGGGAGGGATGTTCCCCAGGCCAATCTGTACGCCGATCAGCACCCCGATAACCTGGGCGATGACCGCACCAGGGCCGAGGAAAGGCGACAGCAGCGGGAAAGAGCAAATCAGCGCCAGCGTCACCAGTCCCAGCGGGTGGCTGGCGAGCGGTGCGAGTCCATGGGCTATCCAGTCTCCCAGACCAGAAGCCATGATGATGCCGATCAGCGCCGAGACGAACGCCATAAATGGCAGAATGGTTTTCAGAACGGTATCAATAGTGTCGCGACCGGCCTGGAACAGGACAGCAACGGCTGACCCCATGCCCATCCCGACTTTTGCCAACAGACCATCGCTTTGTTCAGTAATCTTTTTACTGGTGTCGTAATCGCGACCAATCGTGCTGCTTGCAGGTTGCGGCGCAATGGATGCTTCACCGACAACGGTAATGTTTTCTTCTTTTACGCCAGAGACATAGATATCTTCGACAATGTACTGGGCCAGTGGACCGGATTTCCCCGTGGCGTGAATATTTACCGTGGGTATGCGACGTTTGGGATAGATCCCACAGCGCAGCGTGCCGCCGCAGTCGATGATCGCCACGCCAATTTCACTCTCCGGCGGTTCGCCCTCTTTGAAACCATCAACGGCCTGCCAGCCAGTCAGATTCGCCAGCGTGTCGACAATCGCAGGGCGAGTCCCGGCAGTGATATAGACAATTTTCTTGCCCGGTACGGCATCCAGTTCAAGCGGGCCGCCCCAGCCGCCGGTGCCTTTTTCAATACGAATACGCGTCATGATGTTGCTCCCGCCAGATGAACTTTCTGCTCAAGTTGAATGCCCATTTTTTTCTCGAAAATGGCGGTGGTGAAATCGGTTACCCAGCCGCGGAAGAAGTTGGTGACCAGACCGACCAGCAAATAGCTCACCGCCAGCGGGCCAAGCGGTAGGCCCAGCGTCGTCAGGCCGCTGGCGATACCGAGATAGACAAACAGCTCGCCGGGGTTGATGTGCGGGAATAAGCCATTCATGGAATGGCAGCTATAAGAGGCCGCAGCGTAGTAGCTGGGCTTGTACTTTTCTGGCATAAAGCGGCCCAGGCTTAGTGTCATCGGATTACAAAACACAAATGTGCCGATGCACGGCAGCAGCAGATAGCGGGACAGTGGGTTTCCGGCACAGCGCTGAGCAAAACGTTCAATACGCTGCTGGCCGATAAAGTTAATCAGCGCATTCATGATGACCAGCAGGCTAATCAGCAGGGGAAGAATACCGGTCACCATGCCGGTAAACACCTCTCCGCCTTTCTGGAACAGCCCGATAAACCACTCAGCACCGAGTGTGATGGTGTCGATCATTATTCTCTCCTGTAGGGTTTTTTAGTTATCTTGCCAAACGGAAACTAATTTTAATCAGATCGAAAGATTTAAAAGTGTTATTTTGATCTCAAAATGAAAGGTAAATATTTTATTTTGAAAGTTGTTGCGTAAGCGCTCGCAAATATGACGGTCGGAAGTGCAAGAGGGGGGAAATTCTGTGAAGCAGAGCGACTACTGCTTCCTTGTATGGCTGAGGATGCTTTACCATACTTCTCCCAGGCTGAATTTGTTTAATGGATGTCTCATGTTCAAGCGTCGTTATGTAGCGTTACTTCCCCTTTTCGTATTGCTTGCTGCCTGTAGCAGCAAACCTAAACCTTCAGAGACTCAAACGACTACGGGTACGCCATCCGGCGGTTTCCTGCTTGAGCCACAGCACAATGTCATGCTAACGGGCGGCGATTTTGCCAATAACCCGAACGCGCAACAGTTCATCGAGAAGATGGTGAACAAGCATGGCTTTGACCGCCAGCAGTTGCAGGAGATCCTGTCGCAGGCCAAGCGGCTGGACTCGGTATTGCGTTTGATGGACCGTCAGGCGCCGACGACTCAACCTCCAGCCGGACCTAACGGCGCGTGGCTGCGTTATCGCAAGCAGTTCATCACGCCGGACAACGTGCAAAACGGCGTGGCCTTCTGGAATCAATATGAAGATGCCCTGAACCGTGCGTGGCAGGTCTACGGCGTACCACCGGAAATCATCGTCGGTATTATTGGCGTAGAGACGCGCTGGGGCCGCGTGATGGGCAAAACGCGAATTCTGGATGCGCTGGCGACGCTGTCCTTTAATTATCCTCGTCGTGCGGAATACTTCTCTGGCGAACTGGAAACTTTCCTGTTGATGGCGCGAGATGAAAGTGATGATCCGCTCGATTTGAAAGGTTCCTTCGCCGGTGCGATGGGCTACGGCCAGTTTATGCCGTCTTCCTATAAAGAATATGCGGTCGATTTCAATGGCGATGGGCACATTAATCTGTGGGATCCGGTTGACGCCATCGGTAGCGTGGCGAACTACTTCAAAGGCCACGGCTGGGTGAAAGGCGATACGGTCGCGGTGCCGGCGAATGGTCAGGCGCCTGGGCTGGCGAACGGCTTTAAAACCCAGTACAGCATTTCACAGCTTGCCGCCGCGGGGCTGACGCCGCAGCAGTCGTTGGGGAATCATCAGCAGGCCAGCCTGCTGCGCCTGGATATTGGCACCGGTTATCAGTACTGGTACGGGCTGCCAAACTTCTACACCATCACCCGCTACAACCACAGTACCCACTACGCGATGGCGGTGTGGCAATTGGGTCAGGCGGTAGCGCTGGCGCGCGTACAGTAATCGCTCCAACCGGCCTACAGATAAGATATTGCTTGTAGGCCGGATAAGATGCTCTGACATCGCCATCCGGCGGGTCTTATTTTGCAACGGATCAATTTTTGGAATCCCCCTCGTAAAACGTTCTCCCCATCCCCACATTGGTTGTGAAAGTGCTATCTTGTGCGGCATATTTTTTTAACTGACAGAGGCTGAAATGACCGACAGTGAACTGATGCAGTTAAGCGAGCAGGTTGGCCTGGCGCTGAAAGCGCGCGGGGCGACCGTTACGACGGCGGAATCCTGCACCGGCGGTTGGGTGGCCAAAGCCATTACGGATATTGCCGGCAGTTCCGCCTGGTTTGAACGCGGGTTCGTGACCTACAGCAATGAAGCCAAAGCGCAGATGATTGGCGTGCGCGAAGAGACGCTGGCCCAGCATGGCGCGGTGAGTGAGCCTGTCGTCGTGGAAATGGCGATTGGCGCGCTAAAAGCGGCCCGCGCGCATTTCGCGGTCTCGATCAGCGGTATTGCGGGGCCGGATGGCGGCAGTGAGGAAAAGCCTGTGGGTACGGTATGGTTTGCCTTTGCCAGCGCAAGCGGTGAGGGGATTACCCGCCGGGAATGTTTCAGCGGCGATCGCGATGCGGTACGTCGGCAGGCGACTGCCTATGCGTTACAAACCCTGTGGCAACAATTTCTACAAAATACTTGATACTGTATGAGCATACAGTATAATTGCCTCAACAGAACATTATCTTTCACGTTTCGCGGTTTACCCCGAAAGCGGCATGACAGGAGTAATTAATGGCTATCGACGAAAACAAACAGAAAGCGTTGGCGGCAGCGCTGGGTCAGATCGAAAAGCAATTCGGTAAAGGCTCCATCATGCGCCTGGGTGAAGACCGTTCCATGGATGTGGAAACCATCTCCACCGGTTCGCTTTCTCTGGACATCGCATTAGGCGCGGGCGGTTTGCCAATGGGCCGTATCGTCGAAATCTACGGGCCTGAATCTTCCGGTAAAACGACGCTGACGCTGCAGGTTATTGCCGCCGCTCAGCGCGAAGGTAAAACCTGTGCGTTCATTGATGCGGAACACGCGCTGGATCCCGTCTATGCCCGTAAGCTTGGCGTTGATATCGACAACCTGCTGTGTTCCCAGCCGGATACCGGTGAACAAGCGCTGGAAATCTGTGATGCGCTGGCGCGTTCCGGTGCGGTTGACGTTATCGTTGTCGACTCCGTGGCGGCGCTGACGCCGAAAGCGGAAATCGAAGGCGAGATTGGCGACTCTCACATGGGTCTTGCGGCGCGTATGATGAGCCAGGCGATGCGTAAGCTGGCCGGTAACCTGAAGCAGTCCAACACGCTGCTGATTTTCATCAACCAGATCCGTATGAAAATTGGCGTTATGTTCGGTAACCCGGAAACCACTACCGGTGGTAACGCGCTGAAATTCTATGCCTCCGTGCGCCTGGACATTCGCCGTATTGGCGCAGTGAAAGAGGGCGACAACGTGGTTGGTAGCGAAACCCGCGTTAAGGTCGTGAAAAACAAAATCGCCGCGCCGTTTAAACAGGCTGAATTCCAGATTCTGTACGGTGAAGGTATCAACTTCTATGGTGAACTGGTTGACCTGGGCGTGAAAGAGAAGCTGATTGAAAAAGCCGGTGCATGGTACAGCTATAACGGTGAGAAAATCGGTCAGGGTAAAGCGAATGCGACCAACTGGCTGAAAGAAAACCCGGCAACCGCAAAAGAGATTGAGAAGAAATTGCGCGAGTTACTGCTCAATAACCAGGATTCAACGCCAGATTTCTCCGTTGATGACGGTGGTGCAGACGTAGCAGAAACGAACGAAGATTTCTGATAATCTGTTTTACATCGCATACAGTAAAGGGCTGCATATCATGCAGCCCTTTTGCATTTCTGAAGGTTCACTATGACAGATGCAACTTCCCGCCGATCCGCTTATTCCCGACTGCTTGACCGCGCCGTGCGTATTCTGGCAATGCGCGATCACAGCGAGCAGGAACTACGGCGGAAGCTGGCCGCGCCGGTGATGGGCAAACAAGGGCCGGAAGACATTGATGCTTCCCCGGAAGATTACGACAAGGTCATTGCCTGGTGCATTGAAAGTCATTATCTGGATGATGACCGCTTCGTTCAGCAGTTTATTGCCAGCCGTAGCCGCAAAGGTTATGGGCCTGCGCGAGTGCGGCAGGAACTCAGCCAGAAAGGAATCTCGCGTGAGGCTATTGAGCGCGCCATGCGTGAGTGTGAAATTGACTGGGCAGTGCTTGCGCGCGAGCAGGCAATCAGGAAATACGGTGAACCTTTACCAGTCGATTTTTCAGATAAGGTAAAGGTCCAGCGTTTTTTGCTCTATCGTGGCTATCTGATGGAAGATATTCAGGCAATATGGCGAAATTTTGACGATTGAGCGCATACGGGATTTTACTTCCCAGTAAAGAAAACTTATCTTATTCCCACTTTTCGATTGCCAGAGGCGCAGTTTGCTGCCGATGCTGGTAATGACATTTCGTTAGCTTGATTTCTTCAGGATAATTATGAGCAAGAGCACCGCTGAGATCCGTCAGGCGTTTCTCGATTTTTTCCATAGTAAAGGACATCAGGTAGTTGCCAGCAGCTCCCTGGTACCAAACAATGACCCTACTTTGTTGTTTACCAACGCCGGGATGAACCAGTTCAAGGATGTTTTCCTTGGCCTCGACAAGCGTAATTATTCCC
Organism: Citrobacter sp. S55_ASV_140; assembly: GCF_018919505.1. Classification (NCBI taxonomy): domain Bacteria; kingdom Pseudomonadati; phylum Pseudomonadota; class Gammaproteobacteria; order Enterobacterales; family Enterobacteriaceae; genus Citrobacter; species Citrobacter sp. S55_ASV_140. The sequence goes on along the minus strand of NZ_JAHLQZ010000041.1, from coordinate 3,379 downwards.
GCGCAACCACCTCGCAGCGTTGTGTACGTGCGGGCGGTAAGCACAACGACCTGGAAAACGTCGGTTACACTGCACGTCACCATACCTTCTTCGAAATGCTGGGCAACTTCAGCTTCGGCGATTATTTCAAACACGACGCCATTCAATTCGCATGGGAACTGCTGACCGGTGAAAACTGGTTTGCCCTGCCAAAAGAACGTCTGTGGGTCACCGTCTATGAAACTGACGATGAAGCCTATGAAATTTGGGAAAAAGAAGTTGGTATTCCGCGCGAGCGTATCATCCGCATTGGTGATAACAAAGGCGCGGCCTATGCTTCCGACAACTTCTGGCAAATGGGTGATACCGGTCCTTGCGGTCCGTGCACCGAAATTTTCTACGACCACGGCGACCACATTTGGGGCGGCCCTCCGGGAAGCGCAGAAGAAGATGGCGATCGCTACATTGAGATCTGGAACATCGTCTTCATGCAGTTCAACCGTCAGGCTGACGGCACCATGGAACCGCTGCCGAAGCCGTCCGTGGATACCGGTATGGGGCTGGAGCGTATTGCGGCCGTGCTGCAACACGTTAACTCCAACTATGAAATTGACCTGTTCCGCTCACTGATTGAATCCGTCGCGAAAGTTACTGGTGCGACCGATCTGAGCAACAAGTCGCTGCGCGTTATCGCCGACCATATCCGTTCTTGTGCATTCCTGATTGCCGATGGCGTTGTCCCGTCGAATGAAAACCGTGGCTATGTGCTGCGCCGTATCATTCGCCGCGCGGTACGTCATGGCAACATGCTGGGCGCGAAGGATACCTTCTTCTACAAGCTGGTTGGTCCGTTGGTGGAAGTCATGGGGTCTGCAGGTGAAGAGCTGAAGCGTCAACAGGCAATGGTTGAACAGGTTCTGAAAACCGAAGAAGAACAGTTCGCTCGTACGCTGGAACGTGGTCTGGCACTGCTGGACGAAGAGCTGGCAAAACTGACGGGTGATACGCTGGATGGCGAAACCGCCTTCCGTCTGTATGACACATACGGCTTCCCGGTTGACCTGACGGCAGACGTTTGCCGCGAGCGCAACATCAAGGTTGACGAGGCGGGCTTTGAAGCCGCAATGGAAGAACAGCGCCGTCGTGCGCGTGAAGCCAGCGGTTTTGGCGCAGACTACAATGCGATGATTCGCGTTGATGGCGCTTCAGAATTTAAAGGGTATGAGCATCTTGAGCTGAACGGCAAAGTGACTGCGCTGTTTGTCGATGGTAAAGCGGTAGACGCCATTAACGCCGGTCAGGACGCTGTTGTTGTACTGGATCAGACGCCGTTCTATGCGGAATCTGGTGGTCAGGTTGGCGACAAGGGCGAACTGAAAGGTGCGGGCTTTGCGTTTGCCGTGAGTGACACGCAAAAATATGGCCAGGCGATTGGTCATATCGGCAAACTGTCTGCGGGTTCTCTGAAAATAGGCGATGCAGTACAGGCTGATGTGGATGAAGCGCGTCGTGCGCGTATCCGCTTGAATCACTCCGCAACGCACCTGATGCACGCGGCGCTGCGCCAGGTATTGGGCACGCATGTGGCACAGAAAGGCTCGCTGGTTAACGATAAAGTGCTGCGTTTCGACTTCTCTCATACCGAAGCCATGAAGCCTGCTGAAATCCGTGCCGTTGAAGATCTGGTGAATGCGCAAATTCGTCGCAACCTGCCGATTGAAACGAACATCATGGATCTGGAAGCGGCGAAAGCCAAAGGCGCAATGGCGCTGTTTGGCGAGAAATATGATGACCACGTGCGCGTTCTGAGTATGGGCGATTTCTCCACCGAACTGTGTGGCGGTACTCATGCCAGCCGTACGGGGGATATCGGTCTGTTCCGCATTGTGTCTGAGTCAGGCACGGCGGCGGGCGTTCGTCGTATCGAAGCCGTAACCGGTGAAGGCGCTATCCAAACCGTGCATGCTGAGAGCGACCGCTTAAGCGATATCGCGCAGCTGCTGAAAGGCGATAGCCAGAATATCGGTGATAAAGTGCGTTCTGTACTGGAACGTACGCGTCAACTCGAAAAAGAATTGCAGCAATTGAAGGAACAGGCTGCGGCGCAGGAGAGTGCAAATCTCTCCAGCAAAGCGGTTGATATCAACGGCGTGAAGCTGCTGGTCAGTGAACTTGCGGACGTTGAGCCGAAAATGTTGCGTACCATGGTTGATGATCTGAAAAATCAACTGGGGTCTACTGTTATCGTTCTGGCAACGGTAGTTGAAGGTAAGGTTTCTCTGATTGCTGGTGTGTCTAAGGATGTGACAGACCGAGTGAAAGCAGGGGAACTGGTTGGTATGGTCGCTCAGCAGGTAGGCGGTAAGGGTGGTGGTCGTCCGGACATGGCGCAAGCCGGTGGTACGGATGCAGCGGCTCTGCCTGCAGCGTTAGCCAGTGTGAAAGGCTGGGTCAGCGCAAAACTGTAATAATTATAAGCGTAAGTCGACGCTGCGGGCTTCAATCCGCAGCGTTTGCATCAACGCTATCGACAACGATAAAGTCAGGTTGAAGTTGTGTATATCGGCTAAACTTAGGTTTAACAGAATGTGATGCCGTGACTGCTTACACTTAGGTGTTTGTCATCGCTTACTTTTTGGCGTTATATGATGGATAATGCCGGGATACAGAGAGACCCGACTCTTTTAATCTTTCAAGGAGCAAAGAATGCTGATTCTGACTCGTCGAGTTGGTGAGACCCTCATGATAGGCGATGAGGTCACCGTGACAGTTTTAGGGGTGAAGGGCAACCAGGTACGCATTGGCGTAAACGCCCCGAAAGAAGTTTCTGTCCATCGTGAAGAGATCTACCAGCGTATCCAGGCTGAAAAATCCCAGCAGTCCAGTTATTAAGGTTTTCGCGTCTCACCATTCTGGTGAGGCGCAACCTGATTGAGTTGTCCTCTTTCTTCGCTTTTCTGCTTCACTCCCCCCATTTTCTCTTTTCCCATACGCACATTGTCGTTCCCGGCGAATTTTCTGTTTGTTCATTGTCTGCGGAAACTGCCAATTTATCTGTTGATAAAACACTCTTTTTGCCGTTTTTGCAGACTAATTGCGCGTGAAATGTGCAAACGATAAAAGCTCTGGAAAAATTGTTTGACTTATAAGTCCCAGAAAGTAATATGTGCGCCACGCAGCGACGATGAGCAGAAACAAGTTCTTCGAAGCACTCGTAAGAGGCGTGTTGGTGAGGTGGCCGAGAGGCTGAAGGCGCTCCCCTGCTAAGGGAGTATGCGGTCAAAAGCTGCATCCGGGGTTCGAATCCCCGCCTCACCGCCATTTGCATCCGTAGCTCAGCTGGATAGAGTACTCGGCTACGAACCGAGCGGTCGGAGGTTCGAATCCTCCCGGATGCACC